>SLBH01000181.1 GCA_007126415.1 Spirochaetales bacterium | reverse complement strand
GGGGAAGCGCGGGCGTCGGCTGCGGCACAAACACGAACACGCGCTCGAGGCCGGGAAGCGCTTTGGTATACTGGTTGATACGATCCACCGCCGAGACTCCGTCGGCAAGCGCCAACTCGGCGTACGACGAGACCGATACGGCATTGATGCAAGCAATTATTTTCATGGTGCCTCTATCGTTATCGGCGCGGCTGACCCGGGAGTGAAACTCAACGAGCGAAACCGATCCGATTGAGTTTATCACGACAAATCGTTACCCTGCAATTTATGACGCCGTACGCGACGCCCGCAAGCAATTCCGCGCATGCGCCCAAAGCGTACACCGTGAGCGAGCTCACGGAGCTCATCAAGCGCACGCTCGAGACGCAGGTCGGCGAGGTTACACTCGAAGGTGAGGTCTCAAACCTCAGAGCGTCCGGTGCCGGGCATATCTACTTTACCTTGAAGGACGAGGGCGCGATGATCTCGGCCGTGATGTTCCGCAGTCGTGCCGCGAAGCTCCCTTTTGAGCCCGAGGACGGCCGGCTCGTGCGCGCGCACGGAAGCATCTCGGTCTACGCCAAGCGCGGCAACTACCAGATCATCGTCGAGCGCATGGAGCTTGCCGGCGAAGGGCGCATCTTGGCCTTGCTCGAGGAGCGAAAGCGTCGATTAGCCGCCGAGGGGTTGTTTGATCCCGAGCGAAAGCGCCCGCTCCCGATGCTGCCGCAACGCATCGCGGTGGTAACCTCGCCCACCGGCGCCGCGATTCGCGATATGCTGCAGGTGCTCGGTCGGCGCAACGCCGGGCTGCATCTCGTGATTCTGCCTACCGCGGTACAAGGCGACACCGCCGCCGAGCAGATCGCGGCGCAGATCCGGCGCGCCGACCGCCACAAGCTCGGCGAGGTTGTTGTGGTAACCCGCGGCGGCGGTTCGCTCGAAGACCTCTTGCCGTTCTCGGAAGAGGTGGTGGTGCGCGCCGTGGCGGAGTGCTCGGTGCCGGTGATCAGCGCGGTTGGGCACGAGATAGACATCGCGTTGTGCGACCATGCCGCCGATTATCGCGCCCCTACCCCCTCCGCCGCGGCCGAGACCGTTACCGCCCCGCGCGAGGAGCTGTACCGACGGGTAATGAGCCTCGGCCGCGAGATCGCGCACGGCTTCACGCGGCGCCTCGAGTACGCGCGCGATTTGGTCGCCCGGTTTCACACCGCGAATCTGTTGCGCGAGTTTCGCATACTCATGCAGCCGTATCAGTTGCGTCTCGATGACGCCAAGGAAGAGATCACGCGCGAGATGCACCACCGCGTCCGGCATGCCGGCCATCGCCTCGAACTCGCCCAGCGCCACCTCGAGGCGGTCTCACCGCTTGAGATTCTGCAACGTGGGTTTTCTATCGTGCAGTCCGAGCGTAGCGGTGCGGTAATAACGCGCGCCGAGGATCTCGATGCGCAGGAACCGTTGCGCGTGCGTTTCGCGCACGGAGCGGTACGAGCACGGACCGAGGAGCACCTTAGCGATGAAGAACTTTGAAGAACGTCTACAAGAGTTGGAGGAAGTCGGCGAGCGCATCCGCGAGGGGAAGATCTCACTCGACGAGGCGGTCAAGGAGTTCGAGCGCGGCATTCGGCTCGCCAAGGGCCTCGAGAAAGACCTGGCGCGCATCGAGCGCAAGGTTGAGGTCTTGGTCAACGAACCCGACGAGCCCGGCGAAAAGCCGGTACTCGAGCTCTTCCCGGAGCTCTCGCAGGCCGCCGGCGGCCCCGCCGAGCCCGAACCCAACGACACCAATACCTAACGCGCGCTACCGGGCGCGGGGCAACTCGTTCGGTAGCTCGAGCGCGTCGCCCGCGCCTATGCCGAGCGCCTCGAGCTCGCCGCGGTTTACCTCCAGCGCGTAGCGCGCAGGTTCGCTCGACCGAACAGAGCTGCGCGAGAACGGCTGCAACTCGTGTAACTCGAGGATTACCGCTTCATCATCGATATACGCCAGCGTCAACGGGATCGCGGTGTTTGCCATCCAAAACGCACGATAATCGGTGTCGGGAAACACAAACAGCATGCCGTGGCGCTCCGGCAGCTCGGAGCGGTACATCAAGCCCCGTGAGCGATGCTCGGGAGTGGCGGCGATCTCCACCGTGAACTCATGGCCCGCGACGCTAATCTCGGTGACCGGCAGCTCGGCTGAGTCACGCGCGAACACCGCGGCCGCGCCCAACAGCGCCAACACCACGCCGATCAAGACCGGCCCCAAGAGGTAAGGCGCTCCAGCTGTGCAGCCTCTCTCTCCGGAGCCTCTCTCTCTGCATCTCCTCATCTGCATCTCCTCATCGCTACCGGTTCGCCTGCTGCCCCGCCTTGCTCGGCCGGCTCCGCTTGTTCAGCTGGTATTAGAACAGCTCGAGAAACTCGTCGCGCAACTGCCTTCGCACCGAGTCTTGCAGGCCGGCGTCGCGCCGCCGTTGCTCGAAAACCGGCAGATCGAGATACTTCACCGTCAACGGACGCTCGAGACTAATGCGGACCGCTTCGTCCTCCCAGATCATGCGCGCCGGGTCGAGGCGGTCGGGCTCACCGTAGCGCGAGCGCAGCCTGGTATACATCGCGTAGTAATCGAGACGAGCGCGGTTGAGGTTGAGCGTAATCGTGAAGAGACGGTCTTCGTGAAACTGAAACACCGCGTGCTCCACGAACGGACCGCCGCGCGTTTCCACGAGGTGTTGCCTCTCGCGCGGGACAAGCGATACCTCAGGGTCTCCCCGATACTGGAAACTCGGGTCTTGCTGCAGCCGTTCCTTGAGCTCTTCGAGCTCAATGCCCAGCGTCAAGTTGCCGAAGCCCCGCGGGAGCCGATGCCCGAGCGCTGCATCCAACGGCGAGAGCTCATCGAGCGGCGCAACCCCGCCGGCCGCGGCGTCGCCGCCGACGTCCGGGGCCGCATCGGGGCGCGGCGCCTCCCCCTCACCGGTGATCGCTTGATCCTGCGCGTAGACCGTTGCTACCCCCGAGACCAGAAGCAACACTGCACAGGCCGACACGTATAGTACTATAACTCTCGGTTTTCCCATACTCAAAATCCTCAGCATACTCGCCCTACCGGTCGCCTTTGAGCCGCACGCCGCGAGAGAACGAGGCCCTTTTTATCTCTATCGGCTCGTGTGCTATAGTTGCTATAGTAATGCATATGCGTTTTGCGGTCATGCTGCTCGCCTTTATTTCTCTCGTTGGAGCCGGCGCCGCGAGCGCCGAGACCGGCGAGTTCACGGTTCGCATTGAGCCCGGCCTCTCGAGTCTTTTTCTCGAACCCGAGGATACCGCGCGCGCAGCCGCGCGCATCGACGTACGCGACCGTTCATCCGATACGCGCAACCTCGATATCCGCACCGTCCCGCAGGGCGCGCAGGTCTACGTAAACCAGGACTACCTCGGGCGAGGGCCAACCCGGCTCGAAAACCTCGAGTCCGGCACGTATCGCATACGTGTCTCGGCCCCAGGATACTACACCGCGCGCTACAGTATCCGGCTCGGCGAGCCACGCACCGCGATCATCGAGATAGAGCTGCGCCGCATAACCGGCTACCTCTCGCTCGCGGCAAACGTCCCCAACACACAGTTCTTTGTGGACGGGGAACTCACCGAGTCGCGCTTGGTAGAGCTCCCGGTAGGAGTCTACACCCTGCGCGCGCGCCGTTTCGGCTACCACGACATTCAACGCCGCGTTCAGATCAACGAGAACGCAACAACCGTCGCTCACGCCGAGCTCAGCGAGGCCCCGTTTGAGTTGCAACGGCTCAGGCTCAACCGCAAGCGCCTCAACCCTGCAAACCCCGGCATTCTCGGCACGGTGCAGATCTCGTTCGAGGCCACCAACGTGGGAAGCGGGCGCCTCGAGGTGCTCGATCAGGACCGCAGTAGGGTCTGGAGTCATAGCTTCGCACGCTTCGAGCGGCGCGAGAACGCGATTAGCTGGGACGGGCGCGACTCCGAGGGGGTGCGGGTCCCGGACGGCAACTACCGTGTGCGGTTGATCGGCTTTGAGCCCGACGGCACTCCTACCTCCGAGCAGCAGCAGCGCCTGCACATCGATAGCGCTCACACGCTTCGTTACCGCAGCTCCTGGAGCGGTGCCCCCGGCCTCTTGTTTGCGCCCAACAGCGAGGTCCTCCCAACCCGTGCGTTTCAGTTTGCGAGTATGGCGCTCGGTCACCGCGACTGGTTCTCCGACGCTTCGAGGACGAGGATTCCGTTCCACGCGGCCCTCCGCGTCGGCCTCCCGTACGAGCTCGAGCTCGGAGGGCACGGCACCGCGTACGCGCACGATGAGTTTGATCGCAACTATCTCAGCGGCACCGTGTACCTGCGCCG
>SLBH01000067.1 GCA_007126415.1 Spirochaetales bacterium | reverse complement strand
TTGAGGTTGCGGCGTTCGCCGACGAGGAAGAGCGTTTCTACGGGTTTCTCGGAAGCTATGCATTCACCGGTCGCCTGGAGTATTCCGAAATCGCCGAAGCAACGGACGCGGACGGCGTGCGGCTCGTCGACACGATGCAGTCGTTCGGGCTGGACGCGTCTGCGATCGCACACGCGCAACGGCCGGCTGAGGAGATTCACGCGTTCGTCGAGCTTCACGTCGAGCAGGGACCGATTCTCGATCGCGAAGGGCTCTCGATCGGGGTCGTCGACCGAGTGAAAGGCAACTATCGCTTTAACGTGCGGGTTGAAGGGCGCTCCGATCATGCTGGGGCGCCGCCTGAGGGGCGCCGGGACGCGTTTATGCTGCTGCACGCGATGATAGCCAACCATTTGCAGTGGCAATCTGAGCGCGGTGATCCCGAGCTGAGCTGTACGGTAGGGCGGATTGCGGTCGAGCCGAATATCGAAACGGTGCAGCCGGGGGGCGCCGAGTGTTCGTTCGACCTGCGCTCAAGCGATCCAGAGGTTCTCCGGTGTGCACAGGTCGAGCTCGAGCGTGTTTCCCTTGAGCTGGCCGAACAACATCGAGCTGCGATTCAGATCTCGAGCATTCTTCGTGAAGAGCCGCTGCATTTCGATGCGGCCGTCGTGGGGGCAATCGATGCTGCTGCCGGCAAGCTCGGTTACGCACGCCGATTTATCGCTAGCGGCGCGGGCCACGATGGGCAGGTAATCGGCCGATATGCCCCGTCGGCAATGATTTTCGTTCCGAGCGTTGAAGGTCGGAGTCATTGCCCCGAAGAGTTCACCCGACGAGACGATATCGAGCGCGGAGTGAATGTGCTCTATCACACGCTCCTCTCGCTGGGAGGCTAACACACCCCGCCGTGAAAGGCGGGTAGAGCCGAACCAACTTGTAATTTCGACGATCATCGGTTTTGGCCGTATTGATTCCGCGTGATCTGAGAGCCGGTCGTGTCGCCGACAGAACCGACCCGGTTCTCATGACGCTTATGGAATGAATCAGAAAGCATAGCCGCTGGGATGCTGTATACGGTCACCCGGCACCGAGTTGGGAGCCATCGCTTCGGAAGCTACGCGGGACGTGTAGCGTGCCGCCTACGCTGCTTGGCGAAGGTTGAGCCGAAGCGATCGCGCCGAAGTGATCGTTAGCCTCCCCTACCACGAGTTCAAACAGCTCTATAGAACTATAGAATAGACTCACAGAGTTCTTCGCAGACGCCGATATGTTGTCCGGATACCTCAGCGTGTACCGATACTCGAAGGCGATTTTCCGACACCAGCGCGTTCAAAGCCGTCTCCGTGTCACGTCGACTCTCTAGAAAGCCGTCCTTGTTCAGAGAGAGCCCGGCAGATGTGTATCTAAAGGCGTAGAGGCTACTGCTACCGCTTTTCCTCAGTTCAGGGATTGCGCTCTGGATCGACCAGGTGATCTAGTAGCTCCCTCGCTACCCGGGTCCGATTGATGCTTGGTACCGCCAAAGCCGACCGTCACATCAGTCCCGCGTATCCTCGCTTTACCACCGCTGAATATACGTAGTCTATTCCGGTCACGAAATCGAATACAGGAAGACCGAACGTCTTGTGAACCGCAGTGCTGTAAGGAGGCAGCAAACTGCACTCGAGTAGGACGGCGCCAATCTGTGGATCCCTGTGCAGAAGTTCGTCTACAGCGGCGACGACTTCGCGCTCAACCGCCTCAGTGTCAAGCGTGTCGGTGGTCTCGTAAACGGCCACCGGCGCAAAGTGCTCAGTGTGTTCGAGCCCGGCCACTACAACACGGTCACTGGAGCTCACTCCGGCGCAGTGTAGGAGCTCGTCGGTGAGCGAACCGGCGTTGGCCGTGACCACACCGATGCGGCGCTCGGACCCGATGAGCGTACCGATAAAGGAGATTTGAATGAGGCTTGACATAAACACCGGTACCGCAAGCTCGCGCGCCAAGTCCTGCTGGTAGAGCGCCATGAACCCGCAGTCGCTGGTGACTGCGCGAACGCCATTCTGCACAAGTTCGCGTCCTGCAGCGAGCACATCCCCGTACAAAGTGTCATCATGGCGAAAAAGGCGCGCCGGCGTCAGTCCCTCGACGCTTCGAAACCGCACTGGGTACGAATACGTGGTGGCGTTTGCCACGTCGCCCGGAACGAATGGGCAATGATCCTGATCGAGCAACAAAATCCCGATCGGCTCACCGTAGCTGAGCTGCCCATGACGCGCTCTGTATATCATGAAGACCTCCTGCCTAACGCAGCCGAGTCCGCAAACGCTGCCGGCACCAAGCGTGATGTAGTGCTTGCACTTTACCATCGATCGAGCGTATTGTCTCCAGCGCCGGCCGCATGGATTTGGCGACATTGATAGGATTTTTCGAACAGGCGATCGCGACCTTCCTCCAATAAGCGCTACGTGAGAAACTGGGACGGCAAGCAGCGAAGGAGCCGGCGCTACCCTTTGCCGACGCCAATAACGACCTCAGGGGCGAGAAGTTCGCCGCCCATATCGATACCGGTCGCTCACGGTGGAAAATCAAGAGCGAGCACAACGTCGGCCACGGAAAGGAGAACCTCGCGGCGTTTCTCTTCTAGACAATGCCTGAGCGCTACGACCCGCGCTACCGGCTGATCCGTAAGACCGTGGCGAGACGCGTCCGGTTCTTCCACGATGTGACAGCGCTCACGCAGTACGTTCTGTTTGACTCCCGGGAGGCGCTGACACGCTTTGTCCTCGAAGGGGTCGACCTCGAAGATTCGGGCCGATAGTGGTGCTTCTGAAACAAAGGTCAACCGTGTTCGTCGGCTACCGCAATACCCTTTCGCCCCGTGCGTTGCTAGTGCCAGTGTGCTAAAATGCGCGGAATGGATACGCAGGCGAACCCTGATCCGCTTTCGTTTCGCGAAGGGCTCAAACCCGTTCTCTCTGTCGTGGCGGTATTCGTCTTTGGAATGCTTGCCCGCTCGATCCTGTCTCCGCTTCTACCGCCTATCCGTGAGGCGTTTGACGTTTCGCACTCGCGTGCCTCGCAGCTCTTCATCGTGCTCAGTCTGGGATACGGTGGAGCGATGCTACTGTCGGGATTCGTCTCCTCGCGTCTTACCCACAGGCTTACGATTGTGTTGTCGGGCTGCGTGATGAGCACCGGGCTCGGACTTATGGCGATTTCTCCGGTCTTGGGAATGTTTCGAATCGGGGTGCTGTTGCTTGGTGTAGGGTTCGGTCTGTATCCGCCCTCAGGGATTTCCACTGTGACCGATCTTGTACGGCCACCCGATTGGCAGAAAGCACTCTCAGTTCATGAGCTCGGCCCCCACCTCGGTATGATCGGTGCGCCCTTGTACGCCAACGTGCTCCTGAAGCTAACTGAATGGCGCGTGGCGCTCGGCGTTCTGGCTGTGATACTGCTATTGATTGCTTGGGGATTCTCAAGGGGCGTGCCGCCGCGGGAGCGCTACGGCGAAGCGCCGACGCTCCGGACGCTCGTGCCGATCCTCAACAAACCGCGATTCTGGATCCTGGTGCTGCTATTCGGCATGGCGCTCGGCAGTACCGACGGCATCTATCTGATAATCCCGTCGTTCCTCGTGACAGAGGCCGGGTTCTCCCTCGTGGCTGCTAACAATGTCTTTGGGATCTCGCGAGTTCTGCCGATCGCGACGCTCACGTTGGCGGCCTTCATCCTTGACAAGATCGGTCGCCGGACGACACTGGCTGTATCGCTTTTCGGAACCGGGCTGGCAGTAGTCCTGATCGGGCTCAGCAGCGGTGGCCTGCTCGTCGGAGCGGTCTTCCTACAACCGAGTATTGGGGCCTTGTTCTTCCCCGCAGGGTTCGCCACCCTATCGGCAGTTGCTCCGGCGCGCTCACGGAACGTCGCTGTTTCGGTAGCGTTGCCGTTCTCGGGGCTCATCGGAATCGGGCTTATCCCTGCGTGGTTGGGACTGATGGGTGACCAGGCCGGCTTTCGCCAAGGATTTGTACTCGTCGGAGCGGTGATCGCGGCCTCATCGCTGCTTACCGCACCATTGGGCCGCGTGCGCGAATAGCGAGCGTTATAGGGCAATAATCCCCGGAGTCGCGCTCCTCACGATACTGGAACAGCTCGGCATGGCGAACTCGTTTCTGTATTTCGGCGCGACGGCGGCGGTAGTGACGCTTGTTCTGGCGCACCGCACAGCTCGAGTCGAGGATCGGCTTCAGCCGTCGGACCCTCGCGTCGGCTCCTCGTAGCTTGGACGCTCTAGGCTGAAGATCTCGCGCACATAGCAGTAACCGGTGCCTGCGAGCCTACCGATTGGACGGAGCGCAGCGAGGTCGATTCTGAGCCGCTCAT
>SLBH01000357.1 GCA_007126415.1 Spirochaetales bacterium | reverse complement strand
TTCTCGTGAACGCAACCGCCTCGGCCACGGGGTTTGCAATCGAACGGGAGAACAGGACAAAGATAACTATGCCGATTACCGCTGCCACCAGTGCGATCACGAGTACTGCGTTTCGAACCGCAACCGCCGGCGCCAGGAACTCATCATCCGGCATCATCAACGCAACGCTCCAACCGGTTACCGGAACCGGAGCGAACCCGGCCGTACGGTCACTGCCGTCAAAGTGATATCCCTCAACGCCGCGCTCGCCGGCGAGCATCGCCTCGGATATCCGTTCCATTCCGGGGATCTCAGTGGCATTAAGCTCAAAGATATTGTCGGTATCCGGATGGGCGATCACCGTGCCGTCGGCTCCGGCGACAAAGGCATAACCGGTCTCACCCACTGTTGAGTTCGCGGTCAGCCCAACGACAAACTGGGTGTCCACGATCATCGCAAACGCCCCTACAACCGAGCCCTTTTCGCTCACCACCGGCGCAGCGACCGGTACAAACGGTTCTCCGGTGACCTGATTGAGCGCTGCCGCCCCGGTGTTCGCGTTGCCGGCAAGCGCCTGCTCAATGTAAGGCCGGTGGGCAACATCCTGACCGAGGTAGCTCGCATCCGAAGCCGCGACAACCTCACCCTCGGTATCCGCGAGAAACAGTACGTGGTAGTCTTCACCTAACCCCCGTGCTTGGCCGATACCCACCAGCTGACGCTCGAACTCTTCCAGCTCACTGATCTCGTCACGATCTTCACCACGAGCGATTGCTTCAGCGGCTCTGACCGCCGCCGAAGATAACGCCATGCTACGCGCGGTTTTGACCTCCGCTTCGAAGACGTTATCCAGACCGGAAGCAATCTCGAAGGCCCGCGAATGGAGTTGCTCCTCCGCAAGGTCGGTGAGGCCGCCCGTTGCTCTCACAACCGAAAAGACACCGACCATCGCCAGCGGGATTACCAGAATCAGAGCACCGACCAGGATCAATTTCATCCCGATTGACATATTCCTAATCATTCATGACTCCTCGAATGCTATTGTCGCTGCAGTTGTTGGTCCACTGCGCCTCTTAGCAACATTCCAACAGTCTCGACCCAATCCTCAGTTCCGTATGTCAGGCAATCAGGACACTTTGTGTAGGGAAAACCCTTCGGGATGCAGGGAAATCCCGTTGAAGGTCGTTAATTCACGCCGAAACGGGAAGGCAGGCGCCGTAAGTACATTTGATGACCGGCGTCCGAGGAAGACGGGCTGGTTAGCCTGGTCCGCGAGTGCTTCGCTACGCCCAACGCGGTTATCCTCGGCGCGTACAGCCGGCGGAACGCGCTACTCGAGGAGCCATGTGCCGAATGAGGTCGCAAAGATAACTACACTCACGATCGGGAGGAGTGCTTCGGGAGATAGCGTACGGATTCCAATCCTTCAACGTGGCTGTCTTGGGTCCAGCTGATCGACTCGAACTCCGCAACGGTCGTATGCGCGCCGGTCTACTCCACGAATAGTAGGTCGGCAGCACAACTCCGGTGGGCCGCAGCTATCGTTGTATAGCGACGAAAGAACCCTGAAACGGCTGCAATCGGCTGCGAAACTAGAGAACGTTTCGGTTTCCAAGTGTGTCGTTCGGAAGCTCAGTGAAACTACGGACAGTTCCTGGGTTCCTGGCCGCAGAATCACCAGAAGCTCTTCGGTGCGATCGACGATGAAGCATTTCACGTTGATCGAGTGGAAAGATTCGGCACCGACAGTCCACGCGAGCAGCTGCGAACTACTTTCTCGATACAAAGATCTGCATCTACTGTCTAAAGGGAATTCACGGCTCAATCGCCCAGAATTTTCTGCGTCGTCATCCCGAGGGGATTCGAGTTCCGCCGATAGTGAAGGCCGAGCAACTCTACGGAGCATATCGTAGCCGGGGAGCGATAGCGGCCGGGAAGTTCTTCCGCGCTGGGCCGCGGATGGTTTCACAGCCCCGCCAAGCGGAAGCGCTGCAGGGTAACCGCGGGCAGTTCCGCAGGTGAAGCGTAGAGACTGAGCGGTCTGAGACGGCTGCGATTGCATCGTGGTACTCTGCGTCTCTGGTGAGCATCCGCCGCAGTTGCGGCACGGTGCGTCGAAGGTGTTCTTCCACGAGCGCGCGGATTCGCTCTCGCAGCGGCGCTTCATGAATGCGTGGTGAGCGGCTTTTCGCATGCCGGTGGTGAAGCAGCAGTCCTTCGGCTCCCTGCTCGCGGAAGCGCCTGAGGTAATTGCGAATCGTGCGTTCGCTGATGCCGTGCTGCCTGATATAGCCGCGGCGCATCTCGGCTCGCTCACTCTCGTGAATGCGCTCGTCGAGCAGTGTCTCAACGAGCTCCACGCGCCGTTGCCAGTCTTCGAGGTGTTTCTCATCGAGATCCCGCCAATGCTCTCCCTTCGTACGCGTTCCTCCTGTGATGAGGGAGGTGTATCACGGCGGGCAACCTGCCGGCGAATCACAACTCGACGGTTCTTTCTGCGGTAGTTTCCACATCGCCGCCTGCAGAAACGACTCGAGCGTGGCAAGCGGTGCTGCCGCGCTTTCGGCACGCTCCCGCGCAGTCAGTTCCGCGAGGTACAGCAGCGACAGGACATCCGCCGTGGAGCTATCAGGGGTGATTGCCGGCAGGTCGCCCAGCTCCGGCGTGGATGCCCGGTGCTCGGAACGCTCCAGGGCCACGTCATTGAGCGCGCCGTTCAGTGCCGCAAATCGCCGGCGGGCCACGGGAAGCGGTCCTGCTCGAGGCGCTTGGTGAACACCGCGAAACCGGTTCCGTCCCAAAACAGCGCCTTGAGCATACACCGCTCGCGGTTGCAGAAGAGAAACAGCGCGCCGCTTAACCGGTTGTGCTCCATCTGCTCCTCGGCAATTAGTGCAAGCCCATTGATCTGCTTGCGCATATCGGTCGCCCCGGGGCGTACGTAGATCGGCACCCAGTTGAGATCGGGGCCCATCATAGCGCCGCCGCCCTCAGCACCCGCGTAAGCTCGTTCTCACCGAGCGCCGCGGGGTCGAGTTCCACGGTGAGCTTCTCATCGAATGAGGATCCGCGTGCTCGAAGGCCTCGCTTCACCGGCTTCGCCTACCGCAACCAGCGCTACAGCCTCGCCCGGGCTCGGCTCTTTCGCCTCACTGGATTCGATCTTGGCCTTGTACGGCTAGTACTTCAACGAATCCACCGTGACTCCGCACCGGCGGCAGAACTCGTGCATCGTGGCCCCGCTCTCGCGGTACCCACTACACAACTGCTTCCAGTACGAACGCTTCTCTTTCTGTTTCATACTGAGCCTCCTTGAAACTGCAGTATGAGTCACCTCCACGCGGTTTCGTAGGGGTGCTGAAATTGGCGTTCGCGGGCACCGCCCTGCCCTCCACGGTTTACCCCGAGTACCAACCACCTACCGTATACGCCGCGGTTGCGGAGGCGAACCTCGGGGCCGGGTGTGTGCTGGTGCTTGAGAGCACCGGGAGCGAGCTGGAAGCTGCGGGCGAGCTGTTCGATCGGCTCCTCGCTGCTCGCTTCGGCTTCTCATAACCGGAGGAGATCCTCAGCGCAGGGTTTCTCGGTGAAGCGGCGTACAAGCAGGTGCTCGACAGTATCGAGGCGCGGGCGAAAGCAAACTCAGAGCGCGCTCGGGCGCCTGACTGCGAGTTCGTGCGCCTTGCTCACGAGCTCGGCTACGAGCTAACGCCGACCGGAATCACCCCGTGATGTTCGCGATCGACTGCCCTGGAGGCGGGCAACACCACGCCTACATCAACGCCGCGGAGAACTCCTTCAGCTGCGGCTACTGCAAGCGCTCCGGAGGGCCTCAAAAGCTGAGGGAGTTTGTTCGAGAACGAAGAGAGGACCGCAGGTACTGACCAGCAGACTCGCGGTGCACGTCATGGGCAATTGGTTAGCCACTTCTCGCCGTGGAAGTGCCTCAAACTATGGTTGAAGACCCGGAAGAAGAGATATTGGAGAACGCAACATAGCGTATCCTTAGTCGCACAGCAATCTTCACTTCCGAAGCGATCTCGTTCAAGACATCTAAGACAAAACGATGGGCGGCGGCGAGAGCCATGATTACATCACAGCCCCACGCACTGTCGCGGATACTCATGAGGGATGATGCGCGCCGCTGCCCCGCCAAAAAAACCCTCTGGTAACCGCCCAGCTTGTTCGCGGTGTTTCTACCGAGACACTTTGCTTCCAGTGGACCGGTTGAAGAACAAGAACTCGCCTACAGGCACCTCGAGAAATCGAGCCAGAACGGCGCATTTCGCCTGAAGCACGAAGTAGATGTTCTTGGGCGACTCGAATAAGGTCTCGACGTTGCCCATACCCTTGGAAACTACACAGTCCGCTTTGTCGAACATCTCGAG
>SLBH01000020.1 GCA_007126415.1 Spirochaetales bacterium | reverse complement strand
TCGCGCTCGGCGTCGTCTACCGGCGCGGCGAGTATAATCTCGATAAGCGTGTCCACGGCCTTGCTCGTTGCCGTCCCCAATGCACCGGAGGAGGTGTCGATGTGCGCAAATGCGGGCCAGATCCGTTCCAGCAGAATTATGGCGCCTTCGGCCGCGGCCACGGGATCTTTCCGCTTCACCGCCTTTATCTCCGAGAGCGCTTCCTTTAGGCGTTGCGCCGCGAGTTTCGACGCGCTCCATCCGTAGGCATTGGCGCGGAACCGCGCCCGGAACTTCCATTTCCGGCGAGGCTGTTTCATCTCGGTCTCAGCATATTACACCGAGCCTGCCGGTGACAAAGGGTTCCTGACACGAGTAAGGCAATTTCCGACTATACCGGAGGTTCTCCGAGCCATAAAATATCGGTGCGACACGAAGATAGCCGAGTAGGAACCACCGCGCTTTTGTGCTTCGGCGGAGCATCTGAGGGGCACGAGGGTTTGCAACTCGACTACGTACCTTCGGGGGGCGGGGCCGGCAGTTTGGAAGATGAGATGAACGACTCACCCCGCTCCACCGTCGATGGTGGGGCGGAAACTGCGCGCCTTCACCCGCTCGATGGTGCCGTCGATGTCGTCAATCAGCAGCACCAAGAGGTCGCCTTCCGCAGCGGCGTCCAGCGCGCGCCCGACTGCATCGTGCTCGTCGAGCACCACCTCTACCGAGCTTGCGGTTTGCGCCGCTTGCGCACCTCGGTAAACCATGTCGGCCGCTTCGCCCACCGCTCGCCCACGCGGATCGGTGTCGCAAATGAACACCCCATCGTGCATTCGCGCGAGCTGGCCGCCCAGCTCGGCGAGGTCCCGATCGCGCCGGTTGCCCGGCACACTCGCCACCGCAATTCGCCGGCGCGCCGGAAGGCTGGATACCAGCTGATCGAGTGCCAGCAGGGCCGGTACGTTGTGACCGTAGTCGATAAGCACCTTGACGCCGTCTGCCTCGATCAGATTTGTCCGCCCCGGGTTCTGGCCTCGCGTCGGGTGGAAGGTCTGCAACCCCATCTGGATATCGGCCGGCGTCAGACCAAGCGCATAGCCCGCCGCCGCCGCGGCGAGCGCATTGGCCACGTTGAACCGCGCATGGCCGTCGAAGGTAATCGGCGCATCGGCTACCGGGATTACTTCGGCTTCAACGTTGCCCTGGCGCATCACGATACTGCCGTTGTTGACGGTGAATACCACTCCGTGCTCACGTACATGCGCCTTTGCCGCGGACGAATCGGGATCGAGGGTAAAAAACACGACGTTGCCTCGGGCCCATTCCTGAGCCTGAAACACCCGCGGGTCGTCGGCATTGAGCACCGCTGTACCACCCTCGCGCACGGCGTCGATTACTACGGTTTTACAGCGTGCAAGCTCATCGAGTGAATGGATGTCATGCTCACCGAGGTGATCACTGTCGATATTGAGCAGCACCCCAACGTCGCACTCGTCAAATCCGAGTCCGCGGCGCATAATGCCACCACGCGCTACCTCCAGCACCGCGTGCTCAACTGTGGGCTCGCGCAGCACCACGCCGGCGGCTTGTGGTCCGCTGTAGTCGCCCCGCAGTACGATGTGGTTGTCGATCTCGATACTGCCGGTGCAGGCCATTCCCACCTGCCGGCCGGCATGCCGCAACAGATGCGAGATCAGGCGCACGGTGGTGGTTTTTCCGTTGGTGCCGGTCACCGCCGTGACCGGAATCCGAGCGTTGTCGGCCGGATCGGGATACAGCATATCTACGACCGCTTTACCGACGTCGCGTCCCTCGCCGTGAGTGGGCGCGATATGCATCCGGAAACCGGGTCCGGCGTTAACCTCAACCACACCGGCCGACTGCTCCTCGAGCGGACGCGACAACGTTTCGGCCACCAGGTCTATGCCGATAACGTCGAGCCCAATGAAACGGGCGCAGCGCTCGGCCACGTAACGCACTTCGGGATGCACGCTGTCGGTAACGTCGGTTGCGCTGCCTCCGGTACTCAGGTTCGCAGTCGACTTAAGAAACACCACGCTACCCTTCGGAATTACGCTCTCGAGTGTCAGCTCCTGCGCGGCGATCAAGCGGTGCGACTGTTCATCGAGCTGAATTAGGGTGAGTAGATTCTCGTGCCCCACGCCCCGCCGCGGGTCGGCATTCTCTCGGTCGATCAGTTGCTGCAGCGTAGACGCGCCGTCACCGGTCACGTGGGCCGGCCGCCTGCGGGCCGCAGCTACAAGCTTGCCGTCGATTACCAGCAGTCGGTGATCTTCGCCACGCATATACTGCTCTACAATCACCGAGCCGTGTTTGCTTCCGGCGGCGTCGTAGGCCTCGCGCAGCATCGCGTCGTCGCCGATATCGGTACTTACACCTCGTCCGTGGTTTCCTATCAGGGGCTTGGTGACCACCGGATATCCGATGTAACGAGCCGCCTCCAACGCCTCCTCGAACGACTCACACACCCAGCCTTTCGGCACCGGCACTCCGGCGTCCTCGAGAATCTGTTTGGTCCACTGCTTGTCGTCGGCGATGCCGTGCCCTATCAGCCCGGTGCCGTCGGTAACCGTTGCCTGTATGCACCGTCGGCGGTATCCTTGGCCGAACTGCACATAACTGTTTTCCTCGCTCAGTCGCCGCCACGGAATACCACGGGCCTTAGCCGCCTCAACGATCGCGTTTGTACTCGGCCCCAGCATATGAGCATCGCGGACCGCCTTTAGGCGGACCAGGGCCGCCGGAAGATCGATCTCGCGCTTGTTGTAGAGGCGGTCGACCATATCTACGGCCTCCACGCCCGCGGCCAGCCCACAGGCCTCGTCACGGTAGCGGTAGAGAACGTTATACACCCCGGTTTCGTCGGTATCGAGCGTCTTGCCGTACCCCACCGAGAACCCGATGAGGTTTTGCAGTTCAATCGCCACGTGCTCAACCGTATGACCGGCCCAGGTGCCTCGGCGCAAACGTTCGAGAAACCCGCCGGGAACGCCCTCGGTGCAGCGGTGCTCATAAATGGAGGGCATCACGGCGAACAGGTCGTCGACAATACCTGCAACCGTGTCGCTCGGCCGCTCCTCGAGATCGCCGATATCCAACCGCATAAAAACCGTCAGGTAACGGCTGTAGTAGTTGGGGCCGCGCAACGCACGTTGTTCAAGAATTTCCACTGGTACTCCCTATCCGCTGCCGTAGTGTTTTGGTGTCGAGGTAACGGCGTTTGTCGATATCGAACCCGTGCCCGCTGATAAGTGCGTGCATAACCACGTTCTCAATCGCCACCGGTTCACCGTTCGAGATCTCGGCCACGTTGGAACTGGCGAGATCACGACTGTCGACTACGATAACGTGTCCCGGCCCGATCGACTCGAGTACGCGATCAGGGTGAATGATAACCCCCGCATCCTCGCCGAGCCCTACCCCGAGGTGCTCCGGATTGGTTGCCCCCGCCTCCATAAGACGAGTAAACCTACCGCGCTCCAAGAAATGACTGTCGATAATTACTCCCTCCACAAAGCCGAGCCCCGACCCCATCTGTACCGCGCCCTTGTGTAATGCATCGACCGGACCGTCGCCGTAGATTGTGGTATTCGACAAAGCAACCGCCCCGGCGCTCGTTCCGGCAACCACCACCCCGTCGTAGTATCGCTCGCGAATCGCCTCAATCGCAGGCGAACCACCGAGGATGCTGGTGAGGCGCATCTGGTCGCCCCCGGAAAAGAACACTACGCCGCAGCGGCGGATAATCGCGAGGCTCTCGGGATCCGCTGTATCCTTACGTTCGCGGAAATGCAGCGGGTGAACCGCGCTTGCCCCCAGACCAATGAAGGCGAGCTCGTACTCCGGGTATATCTTCTCGGGGACACTGCTGGCGGTGGTAATAACGGCCACCTCTGTGCACCCTTCCGGTGCCAGCCCGAACACACGGCCGAGTATCTCGGGCTCGGAGCTTTTGTCCTCGGCACCGCCAATTGCTACAAGATGCCCTCGAGCCGTTACCTGTTCCGACCTGCTGTGCTGCTTCATGCGCGTGCTCTGAATGGTAGGCTACCCCACCTTGCTCGTCAAGGTCACGTGGGCCATGTCACGTGGGCCACGCAGTTCTATGCCGATTGACACACCGATGCCCCAACCAATACACTACACGATAACTACTAACGTGCGGGCTCTGCTGATGCTTCGGCGGACCGTTTCGTCCTTCCGCTTCCTTCGCTTTCCCCTCGTGTGAATCCGTACAGCAGGCCGAGTTCGGCGCAGAGCCCTTTGTACCTTATTACTCGTACGGGAGAACATACTAAAATGAGCGATAATACCCCAAAACCATCGAGCCGACGACGACGCTCGACAAAGAAAAACCAACAGACACCGACC
>SLBH01000216.1 GCA_007126415.1 Spirochaetales bacterium | reverse complement strand
CGGGACGCCCCAACCGATCACGCCTTCACGCCAAAGGTAATGCATGCGCCATGCCTTTGGAAACGGCATCGTCGAAGGTACGCTCGCCGAGGTCCGGTGTCATATCCTCGCGATACTCGACAATGTACAGGTCGGTTATCGGAAACAGTACATAGGATGATCGGTGTCGAGCAGAATGAAACGCCCCTGCCGCGGCTTTCGGGGCCGCGGCAGGGCGCGTAAAGACCGTCCGACACGCGCGGCTGAGTCCGCAACGCGCCGCTCAAACTAAGGAGGTGGTTCGTTTCGGGAGGAATGGGCGTTGCTGGGCTCGAACCAGCGACATCTACCTTGTAAGGGTAGCGCTCTCCCAACTGAGCTAAACGCCCGCGTCGTAAGCCTCACCGCGTTCGCCGTGGCTCCGCACAAGAGGGATTACACAGCGTCTTGAACCCGTTGGGCTTTGTGATTGTGCCGACGATACCAAGCCGCAGGGGTTTTGTCAACCGATTGCGAATTGTGCTACTATGCGCGCACGATGACAATTCAACGCATGCGCAACATCGGCATCATGGCGCATATTGATGCCGGGAAGACCACTACAACCGAACGGATCCTCTACTACACCGGCAAGAGCCACCGCATCGGCGAGGTGGACGACGGCGACACCGTGATGGACTGGATGACGCAGGAGCAAAACCGCGGCATCACGATCACCTCGGCCGCAACGAGCTGCTTCTGGCGGGATACACAGATAAACATCATCGACACTCCCGGGCATGTAGACTTCACCGCCGAGGTCGAGCGCTCGCTGCGCGTGCTCGACGGCGCGGTCGCGATCTTCTGCGCGGTGGGCGGCGTTGAGCCGCAGTCCGAGACGGTGTGGCGGCAGGCCGACGTCTACAACGTGCCGCGTATCGCCTACGTCAACAAGATGGATCGCATCGGGGCCGATTTCTACAACGTCGTCGACGAAATGCAGAACAAGTTGCATGCAACGCCGCTGGTACTATCGCTTCCGATCGGGCGCGAAAACGAGTTCAACGGCACGATAGATCTCCTGACGATGGAGGAGCTGCACTGGAGCAGCGAACGCTACGGATTTGAGATCATGCGCTCCGAGATCGCCGACGAACAGATGCGTGCGCTCGCCGCGGAGTACCGCGAGAAACTCGTCGACACCGTGAGCGCCTTCTCAGACGAGGTCACCGAGCTCTACCTAGAGGGCGCCGAGATCCCCACCGAGAAGCTCAAGGCCGCAATTCGAGAATGCACCATCGCACAACAACTGGTTCCCACCCTGGTGGGCGCAAGCCTGCGAAACATCGGCGTGCAGCCGCTGCTCGATGCGGTGCTTGACTTCCTCCCGGCTCCGGAGGAGCTGCCGCCGATTCACGGCGTGCACGCCAAGAAAGAAGACGAGATCGAGGTCGAGCGCACCGAGGAAGGACAACCGCTTGGGCTCGTGTTCAAGATTCAAAGCGACCGCGAGGCCGGCTCGCTCAGCTTCGTGCGCATGTACTCCGGAGAGCTCAAGGCGGGCACCGCGGTATACAACATCAACAAGCGAAAACGCGAGCGCGTCCACCGTCTCCTCCGTATGCACGCGAACCGCACCGAACAGCTCGATCGGGTGAAGGCGGGCGATATCGCGGTGTTCGTCGGCTTCAAGCTCGCCCAAACCGGAGACACCATCGGCGCCGAGAACTACCCGGTGCTGCTCGAGCGCATGCATTTTCCGGAACCGGTGATCTCGGTTGCAATAGAACCGCGCACGCTCTCGGAGCGCGACAAGCTCAAGCAGGTGCTCGAGACGCTCGCGCAGGAGGACCCAACCTTCATCGCTAAGGAAGACACCGACACCGGCGAGCTCATTATCTCAGGCATGGGAGAGCTGCACCTCGAGGTGCTCGTCACGCGCATCACCGAGGACTTCAAGGTTGGAGCGCATGTCGGCAATCCGCAGGTCACCTATCGCGAATCGATCACCAAGACCGTGACGCACCGCGAGACCTTCCACCGCATGCTTGCGGGCAAGGAGAACGAGGCCGATATCAGCCTGAAGGTTGAACCGCTCTCGCGTGGAAGCGGCACGAGTTTTACAAACGAGGTGAAACCGAATGTCCTGCCGCAGAACTTCATCAGCGCGGTGCAGCGCGGCGTTGAGGCGGCCTTCACCTCCGGCATCGTACAGGGCTACCCCGCCTACGACGTGGGCGTCACCTTGATCGATGCCACGTACGACCAGAACACCGCTACCGAGTTCGCGTTTGAGGCCGCAGGCTCGCAAGGCTTCGACAACGCCTGTCGCGAGGCCGGGCCGGTTCTGCTCGAGCCGATCATGCGCGTAGACGTCATTACGCCGAAGGAGTTCATGGGCGACGTCATCCAGGGGCTTACGATGCGAAGCGGCGTGGTGCACGAGGTTGAGTCACGCGCCAACGCCGAGCATATCCGCGCCGAGGCACCGCTTGCGAAGATGTTCGGCTATTCCACCGCGCTGCGCAGCGTCACCCAGGGGCGCGGCACCTACGCGATGGAGTTCAACCATTTCGCAAAGAAAACCGACGGATAACCATGGCCGAAAGACCCTCCACCGTTGATTTCACGACGCTGGATAGACGCGCGGCGGCCTTACTGCCGCCCGCCCATCCGCCCGGCGCCGCGCTGCGGCTGATCTGCGAGCTGCTGCAGGCCGAGGTGCCGCATTACGACTGGGTGGGCTTCTATTTCGCGGTGCCCGCGCAGCGCATGCTCGCGCTCGGGCCGTTCGCCGGCGAACCAACCGAGCATGTACGTATCCCGTACGGCAGGGGCATTTGCGGGCAGTCGGCCGAGACCGAGGACACCTTTGTGGTCCCGGATGTAAGCGCGGCCGAGAACTACCTCAGCTGTAGCGTCGCCACCAAGGCCGAGATCGTGGTGCCGGTATTCCTCAACGGCCGCTACGTCGCCCAGATAGATATCGACAGCCACACCCATAACCCGTTCGGTCCCGAAGACGAGCCGTTTCTGAAACGCCTTGCCGAGATGGTGGCCCCGTACGTGCCTGAGGTGTTCAATCCGGCCGGGTGACCGGCTCCGGGGTTAGATCGGCATGCGTGCGCTTTGCTGCCGGTAGGGGATCTCGAGCGGGTCGGCGCCCGGGGTGTACAGGTGCTCGCCTACCTGCAGCATCAGCGTTTCGGCTTCGGAGTCGGGGTCGGCTTCGGACTCGAGCACCTCTCGGCGTACACGGATGAGTTCAGGCAACACCTCGAAGTAAAAGATGTTCGAGCGGTGGCAGAGCGAAAACGATAGACTGTTCCATTGACGCGGCAGGTCGGGGTTCATGACGATGCGGTCACGGAACAGGTTTATGCCGGCGAAGTTCTCGATAATGATGCCGATGCTGCCCGCCATAACGCCGCTGTGTATGGCTTCTCGCGTTGTGCCGCCTTGGGTGTCGTAGATGTCGCTCCGCAGCCCTTCCAGAAACCAGTGCCAGGTATCGTTACGGTGGCCCTCAACGTATCTCGTGATTGCCGAGTGCACGATGTAACTGAGCGTTGAGCCATGGCTGGTGCGCTCGAGATAGTATTCGTAGTTCTTGGTAACGAGCGCTTTCTCGTCTTCCACCGAGTATCCCATGGCCTCGAGCGTACGTCGCACCTGGCCCGGCGAAAGAACATAGAACAACATCAGGGTGTCTGCCTGTTTGCAGACTTGATAGCGGTCGGGTGAATCGCCTTCGGCTTTGAGGATGCGGTCGAGTCTGCGAATATTGTGGTACCGCCGGCGGTACGACTCCCAGTCGAGCTCGAGCAGATCACGAAAACCCTCGAACTGCGAGATTATGCCGTCTTCGTCGATCACAACGGCCAGTCGGCTCGCGATCTCGCGCCAGCGTCCGAGCTCGTGTTGCTCCTCAAAACCGATCTTTGCGGCGACCGCTTGGCGGACCTCCGGCGGCTGATGATTCCAGGTTTCCTCGGTCTTGTGCATAATCCACGCGGTAAGCACGTTTGTGTACGCGTTGTCTCGGAGCCCGGCTTGTTCGGCTTGCGGGTCGGCATCCGGGTATTTCTCGTGAAACTCGTCGGGGCCCATCACTCCTTCGATGTGATAGCGCCCGTCGCTCTCGTCATACTCGGCCTTGTCGGCCCAGAAGCGACAGATCTCGAGCAGCATCTCGAGCCCGTAGCGTTGCATGAACTCGGTGTCGTGCGTAGCGTAGTAGTAGGTCCAGACGTCGTAGGCAATCGCAAGAGAGATATGCCGCTGGTTCCGGCTCAGATCGGGGTCCCAGCCGCCGGAGCGCGGGTTGTAATGCACCTCCTGCGTCTCCTCGCCGCCGTCTTCACCCGACTGCCACGGGTACATCGCGCCTGCGCACCCGTGTTCGCGCGCCGCCT
>SLBH01000132.1 GCA_007126415.1 Spirochaetales bacterium | reverse complement strand
TCGGTGGTCGGTGGTCGGTGGTCGGTGGACAGCGACGAGATCGCGCGCTATAGTTCCAACTGCAAGGCGGCTCATATGAACTCGTTGGACCACATCACTCTGCCGCATTATCTAATCGGTTCGTCAGCCCTCGATCGCTACTTTCGCCGAACACCCGGCCGGAACCAGTACGCGCTCGTGGTCGGCGACCTCGTCGAGCTTGCGCGCGGCGCATCCGCCGTTACCTACCCTGGGCTCGACGACTGGGATGCGGCAATACACACCGGCTCGGGCTCGCTGTACCTGCGCTGCGTAGATTCGATAGAAACGGTGCCTTGGCACCCGTTACCGGTTATGAACTTCTTGTACAACGCGCACGAGCGCAGCTTTGTCGACCGCTTCGGCGTGTATCGGAAGCTTCGCGACAGCGCTCTCGCCCCGTCGGACCTACCCGAGCGCGCCGAGGTCACCGACTCAACGATCCTCGACGCGGCGGTGCTCGCAGCGCGCCACGGCTATCACGTTCCGCGATCGCTCCACGCCGAGCGCAGCTGGCGCCTCCAGCTCACAGCGGAGCACGCACGGATGCTCTGGATCGATATCGTGACCGGTGCCGCCCCGTGGCTGGGGTTGCAGCTGTTGATGGAGAGCGGTTTCATAGAGCATTACTGGCCAAAACTCGCCCAGATGAACGCCACGCCGCACGCAAAGGAGTACCACCCCGAGGGAAACGTCTGGCAACACTCGCTGGAAACGCTGCGCTACCGCAAGGCGTACGGTGCGCTGCTGTCGAGTGCACTGCTACTGCACGACTGCGGCAAACCGTTCGCGGAGCGCACCGCGCAACGAGCCTTCGACAGCCACGCCGAGATCGGCGCAGCCATAGCCCGCGATTTCCTCGCCGGACTCGGGTTTCCGCGGGAGTTTACCGAGGACGTCTGGTTTCTGATTCGCCACCACATGCTTCCGGGCCTCGTGTCGCAGCTTCCGGTCTTCAGAACCCAGCACGTAATGCGCTCCAGACTCTTTCCTCTCTTGCTTGAGCTCTATCGCTGCGACCTGTCCTCCACCTATCGCGGGCCCGACGGATACTATCGGGCATGTCGTACCTACCGGGCGTTTCTCAAGAACACCGAGAACCCGTTCAGGACGCCGGAAGGGCGCAAACTCGTACAGCTTTACGTGGAGTAGGATCGACGTGGCGTCACGCCTACCTGGAGTAGCGCGCGTTCAGAACCTCGGCGAGCGCCGCGAGGCTGTTCTCGACCATGATTGCCTGCTTCGGCAACTCCAGCGCCCGCGCAAGACGCTCCGGGATCTCGGGACGCTCCCCGGTCGCCTGCTCCACTACCTCGAGAAACTTCGCCGGATGAGCCGTTGCGAGCGTTACCACCGGCGCCGCCGAGTGCGAACAGCGCTCGAGGTAGCGCTCGGCCGCAAGAAATCCGATCGCGGTGTGGGGGTCGAGAAACACACCGTACTCACGGCGAACCCGCTGCATCGCGGCAAGCGTTTCGGCATCGTCTACGCGCTCGCCGATGAGCTTTGCGGTGATATCCTCGCCGGACTCTTCAAACAGAAGCCGCAGGCGTTCGAAATTGCTCGGATCGCCGACGTCCATGGCGTTTGCGTAGGTTTGTGTTGAGGGGCGCGGTCGATACTCGCCGGTCTCGAGGTACACGGGCACCACGTCGTTCACGTTCGTTGCCGCGATGAAGCGCTCAACCGCCAGGCCCCAACGCCACGCCAGTACGCCGGCAGTGAGGTTACCGAAGTTGCCGCTCGGAACGCAGAAACTGAGCGGCTCGAGGCCGAACCAAACCGAGGCCGCGATGTAGTACAAAGCTTGCGGCAGCAGCCGGCCGAGGTTGATTGAGTTTGCGGAGGTCAACCTGAAGCGATTGTTCAAAGTCGGGTCGCGGAACGCTTCTTTTACCATTCGCTGACAGTCGTCGAACGAACCGCTGACCTCGAGCGCAACTACGTTTTCGCCGAGGGTCGTGAGCTGTTGCTCCTGCAGCGGGCTCACCCGTCCCGACGGGTAGAGAATAACGACCTCGATGTTGCGGCGGCGGAAAAACGCACGCGCGACCGCGCTTCCGGTGTCGCCGGATGTAGCGGTAAGAATGATCGCACGCTGATCGTGCTCAACGAGCGAATCTTCCATGACATGGGCCAGAAACGACGCCCCGAAGTCCTTGAACGCGCACGAAGGACCGTGAAACAACTCGAGCAGATGATGCCCGGCGTGCAGCGAAGTTAGCTTCGGTGCGAACGGGAACGCCTCGTGCGCGAGCCGCGTGATGCGATCGGGGGAGAACTCATCGGCCAACAAGGGCCGAAGAGCAGCGGCGGCGATCTCGGCGAACGGGGCGTTTCGCGGCAAAGCCTCGAGAACCGCACAGACACTCGGCTCACCGACTGGGTGAAAAAGCCCTCCGTCCGGCGCCAGACCTTGAAAAACCGCGCTTTGAAAATCAATCTCGGTCCCGCCTCTGTCGCGGGTGCTTGTGTACCTCAAACCGTCTACCTCCGGACCAGCGTGTAGCGGCGAAATTGTAGCAGAAAATGGCCAAGAGGGGTATGATGAAGACGATGCTGATTCGAGACAGCCTCACGCCGAAACGCCTGATCGCCGGCCGTTTCACCGCATCGGCCGCTCTCGCGGTGCTCGCCTGGCCGGCATTGCTGCTTTGGGGGTGTGCCGGAACCGATCCGCCGCCCGAAGAGCCGGTTGTCCTCGACGATCAGCGCGACCCCAACGCCACGCGCGAGCCGGCGATCCCGGTGGTCTCCGCCGAGCATGAAGACCTCGGTCCACAGCGCTTGATCGAGATTTCCGAGGCTGCCCTTGAAGCGCTGCCCGGCGCCGTTGAGCCGGTGCTTTCCGGCGGTGACCCCGTGCTGCGCGTGCACGACCTTACCGGCGACGGTACCCTCGAGGTGCTGGTGCTCGCCGCCGACGCGGGTGTCGAGGACGCGTTGGAGCTCGGCGAGCTTGCGCGCTACGGCCGCCTGTTCGAGCCGCATCGCGATCCGATACCGTTTTACCTTTTTGTGCTAACCATTCGAGATCCCGAAGAGGGTGCGGAGGAATTCGCGCGCGCGTCTCGGGAGCTCGAGTTCGAGCCGCTGCACGAGATCTACCTCGATCGACATCGCGTACTCGAGGGGTTTGAAACGCTTCGGATCACCGACGAAGCGCTTCCGTTGGCGGCATCGGTGCAGTTCCGCACCACCGAAGGCATACTCGATAACTGGATTACCTTTACCGGCCCGTCGGATCGTTACGGCCGCTTCACGATGCAGCACACCATAGACCGGCGCTGGCATCGCTACGACGTCGACGGCAGCGGGACGATCGATCTTCTCAGCTTTCAGTCCGGATTTGAGGAAGGAGTCGGGCGGGAAACGCTTATCAGCTGGTATCGGTGGGACGGCACCGAGTTCCGCTTACACCGAACGCGTGATATCGTGCGTAACCTCAACCGCTTCCTGTATACCTCGCGCACGTACCTCGAACACGGCGACCGCCAAGCCTTCCTGGATCATGCGCTCACCCGCGAGGATCGGCGGCGAGTCGAGAACCGGGAGCTCTCGTTCGAGGAGACGTTGCAGGCAATTTTCAGGCCCACCGCCGTTGAGTCAATCGAGGACTATGGCATCGAGGACTATGACAGCGTACTCACCGCGGAGGAGCTGGAGCGTGTGGTGTTCCCGGTACTCGGGGCCAACCCGTTTCCAAACGTTGCCGGTGCAACGAGTTTCACCCCGGTTGTTCGCATCGAGTGCTGCGACGGCGTCAGCGGGTTCTATCATACGACCGTCACGATGGCGTATAATCCGTTCGAACAACAACAGTTCTATATAGAGCTACAATCAATACGCGAGTGAGTAGAAGCTATGCGCGAATACATCATCGAAGGTGGCGCTCCGGTATCAGGAGAGATCACCGCCAGTGGTAACAAGAACGCCGCGTTGCCGTGCATTGCGGCAACTCTGCTGACCCCCGATCCGGTGCTGTTGAAGAACATCCCGGAGATCGAAGACGTTCAGGTAATGTTTGAGGTACTGAAACACCTCGGCGTTTCGGTTGAGCGCGGCGCCGCTAAAGGCGAGTGGCGCATCGAAAGCGCAGCGTTACGCGACAGCATCGTACCGCCCGAGCAGGCGCAACGCATCCGTGCCTCGATCCTGCTTGCCGGGCCGCTCTTGGCCCGCACCGGCTCGGTAGAGTTGCCTCCACCGGGGGGCGACGTCATCGGACGACGTAGATTAGACACGCATTTTCTCGCGTTTGAGGCGCTCGGCGCCCGGGTCGAAACCAACGATGTCTATCGCGTGCGCGCGGATAAGCTCACCGGTTCCGAGCTATTCCTCGACGAGGCTTCGGTAACCGCCACCGAAAACGCGATCATGGCCGCGGTGCTCGCCGACGGGTCCACCTTGATCGAGAACGCCGCATCCGAGCCGCACATCCAGGATCTCTGTCACATGTTGAACGCGATGGGGGCCAAGATAACCGGCATCGGCTCGAACATTCTGCGGATTAACGGCGTCGATACGCTGCACGGAACCGAGTTCGCGATCGGCTCGGATTTCATGGAGGTCGGGTCGTTTATCGGGCTCGCGGCCGTAACGCGTGGTGAACTTCTGATTCGTAAAGCGGAGCCCTGCCACCTCAAGATGGTCCGCATCGTGTTTGCTCGCCTTGGGATTCATTGGGAGGTGTCCGGCGACGATATCTTCGTTCCGGCCGGGCAAAGCCTTACAGTGCGACCCGATCTCGGAGGAATGGTCCCAAAGATAGACGACGCCCCTTGGCCCGGCTTCCCGCCCGACCTTACAAGCATCATGACCGTCGTCGCCACCCAGGTAGAGGGCACTATCCTGATTCACGAGAAGATGTTTGAGTCGCGAATGTTCTTTGTCGACAAGCTCATCGGGATGGGAGCCCGCATCGTATTGTGCGACCCGCACCGCGCGGTGGTCACCGGGCCGTGTCGACTCACCGGATCGGAGCTCGTCTCGCCGGATGTGCGCGCCGGCATGGCCATGGTGATTGCCGCGCTCTGCGCCCGCGGAACGAGCCGCATCCATAACGTCTACCAGATCGAGCGCGGCTACGAGAATCTCGTGCCGAGACTTCAAGCGCTCGGCGTGCAGATCACCCGCAACGGCGAGTTACACTGACCACGCGGGCACACTACGACTCGATCTGTTCCTCGCGCCCTTGAAGCTGCCGGCTCAGGCGTTCGTACGCCTGGTTTATGCGGACCAGCGCCTCGTTACTCTGTCGGCGTTGTTCATCGGTGAGCGGCGCTGCGCCGTCGGGGTGAAACTGCTGTACCAACCGCCGGTAAACGCTACGAACCTCCAGCAGATCGGCGCCGTGGTGGATGCCGAGCACGGCGCAAGCGTGCGGATCGAGGGCGCGCGCAATCGCAGGCGCGCCGGCCGCGGTAGTGATCTCCTCGAGCACGCGCCGGCGGCGGTCCCCGATCTCGCCGTCTCGGCCCTTGGCAACCTGCAACAAGTACTCGGTGAGTTCCGCCGGTGAGAGGTTCAACACCTCGAGATCCAGGGCCGCAGCCACCGCTTCGGCTTTGATTCGCGACCCGAGCACCAGCGCCTCTTCGAGGATGCGACGGATCTGCTCGGCTTGCGAGCTCGAAGCACCGTACCGCCCTCGCACGAATCCGACGATCGCCCCGGTCTCGGAGTCGGTTGCAAAGCCGTCCGACACCGAGACCGCTACTCCCAGCCCGATAAGGCGAATCAAGTTCCGCTTGAGATCGCGGTCGGCCGGTAGTTCGCCTCGCAAGGTCTTGGTGATCTGCTCTTGGAAGCGCACCCGATCTATCACGCGATCGATGAGAAAGCCCGAAAGAAAACCGAACGCCAGCCCGAACGGCCCGGCCGCCGCGCCGAGTAACGAACCGGCTACCCGACCGAGAATCATGACTCGGGCCCCGCTTCCAAGGCCGCCCAGATCAGCACCGCAAACAGCATTACGGTCTGCAGCAACGACAGCACCGCCGCAGCGGCCGCGAGCGGCATCTGCAGCGCGAGAACCCCAACCACAAGCTGCCACGCATATCGATACACCTGATACGCTACAATCGCGGCCGGCGGCAACAGCACGATCCCGACCGCTGTCAGCATCGGCGGCACGCTGAGATATCTGCCGCTGAGGCGCCTGCCGGCCGCGAGAGCGGCGACCGAGAGCACGATAAAGCTGAACGGTACGAGCAGCCTCATCAGTAGCTCAAACCGCAGCTCGGAGCGGTCGTATCCGAACCGGTGTTCGCTGCGCAGGAGCTGCAGCAGCCCGGTGAGCGAGCCGGCGGACATATCGGAACGCGCGCGCGCGAGCTCAACAATGAGCTCGGGCGGCGCCGCAACCGGCAGAACGTGTCGAAACTCGCCCGGCAGAGTTCCGTGCAGCACCTCGGGCTCGAACACGAGCTCGGGGTCGTCGCGGTCGAGTGCACGCAGAATGAGGTGTTGATCGCGCAGCTTAGCGTAGTCGGAGCGCAGATGGTACTCGATCTCACCCGGTTCGCGAAAGCGAATCACCTCTACTCCGGTGGCGTACAACCCACCGTAGGTCGGAACGAGGTTCTCAAAGAAAAACAGCTCGTGGAACCGAGAAGCCTCACCGGTATCGAGCCCTAACTCCGCTTCACCGTCGGTTTGGAGCGGCTCGAGCTCGTTTCGGAATACCAGTTCCCGGTATCCGGGAAAGCCGGCAACATCCTCGATCTCATCGAGAAAGAACGCCGTTTCGCGCGCTAGCTGTTCCGCCTCGCGAAGGTAGCGCCTGACGTCCTGGTCGGCACCGTACTCCTCGGCGATCGCATCAAAAGCGTAGTACGCCTCAACCGCGCGTCCGGCGAGCAGGTCCTGATACGCGGCGCGCTTGCCCCGAAAGAACTCGCGCTCGCGCTGTTCGGTTCGGTCGCCCTCTATCCGCCGGATGCGATCCCAAGCCTGCGAGATTAGCCGCTCGGCCTCGGGGCGCGAGACCTCCCCCGATTCAAGCGCAAGTTGCGCGAAGTAGTGCGCGCTGAAGAACTCCTCGTCCTCGTATGCCTCGCGACTACGCCGCAAGAGCTCGGACCCGGTGAGCTCGCGCAACTCGGTACGGCGATCCGGAACGCGATCGGGCTGCAGCACCTGCGACGGACGCGCCGCCCTTCTCGTCTGTGCCTCGGCAAGCGCCTGTTCTACGTGTTCATCCGAAGGGTCGATCCGCAGGTAGCGCCGGTACGCCTCGATCGCAACCGCGTACTCGCCGGCACGCTCCGCGCTTTCGGCTCGCGCGCGCAACTCACGCGCGGTAGTGGTTTGACGAATCGCAGAATCGGCCCCGTCGCGCCAAAACGGCAGCACTACCGCCACCAGAACCGCGACCACCGCAGTTTGCGCCACCAGTATAGACAGCACCCCCCGGATGGTAGCCAGCCCGGTTGCGCCGTGCGCTTTGCCGTCGCCGCTACCTCTGCCGGAACGGCCGACCGAGCGGCGCGAGACGCCGGTTCCGAGCAGCAGCGAGAACACGAGTATGATCGCTACAACCTGTAACGGAACAAGATTCTCGAGCAGACGGGCGCCGGCGCTGTTCAGAATCCAGCGCCACTGAAACGCCGGCATCACCTCTCGCGTCGGAAACGTGAAGATCGCGTGCACCACAAGCAGGCCGAAACCCACACCATACGCGAGCGCCGTCACCCCAAGGACGCGGGCGGTAACCCGGTTACGCATACCCGAGCTCCTGCCGCCAAGCGCCGAGTGGGCTCTGAGGAATCAACAGGACAAGCTGCACCACCGCGAACAGCACAAGCGCGATCGGCCCGACAAACGCGGTGTACCCTTCTAACTCAAACACCGCGAGCAGTTCGCGCGGGTAGGGTTGCTGTGCAAACGCATAGATGCTGAGCACCACCGTCGCCGAGAGCGCGGTCAGGATCAGATTCAACGGAGGCCACCGCGTCATGCGCGCCAAGCTAACTGCCGAAACAACCGCGAACGCAAGCGCGAGGCTGTCGATAAGCCCAAACGGAACTGCGCGCTGCACAAGCCCACTCGAAACCGTCACGAATCCCCAAACGACGCGGTCCAGGACCGCGGGACGCGCGAAATAACGTCCGTGGAGGTTTTGGGCGGCGCCGGGATCCAGCCGGGCGCGATCCGCCTCGATCTCGAATCGCCCGCCGCGCCCGGACGAGGGCCCCATCGGTACCGGCGTCAGCGCCCGCGCCTCGCGGTAGAGCCGAAACCGCGGGGTGTCTTCTAGTCGCAGTACCAGCGCTCCGTGCGCCGTGCCGTCCTCTACCGACCCGAGATACACCCGAAACCGTGGGTACTCAAGTAGGCGCTGCTCGAGTGCGGTGGGGAGCCGGAGAACAGCGTCCCGCGAAGGCGGATGCTCAGGCTGTCGGAGAACAGTTACGTGCTCGAGTGCGGCAACGCCCGCGAGCACGAGCGCGGTAACGAAGAAGAGCGCCGCGAGCGCCCGAAACGCCGGGACGGGAGCCCGGACGATCGAGAACAACCGCAGATATGCCGATATTATCGCCGCCGCGGTCAGCGCGACAGGGAGGATGGAGGAGAGCACGAGGGCGAGGCGAAACTCGCCGACAGACGTGAAGCTCACCGCGGCCGAAAGCACCAGGAACAAAGCGGTAAAGAGAAGCACCGCGACGAGATAGCGCAACGGAACCAACAGCGCGTACTTCACGGCAGAACTGTAGCACGCGGCCCCTGCTTATTCAAGCTGAAACCCGCTCGGTGAAACCGCTCGGGTATACAGGCGGGATCTTTCCCGCGTTCACCACGGCTTTTCCCCAAGTTATCCACACTGCATTCACAAAACGGTTCCGCATCGTGAACGAACCGGTCGCTTCTGGGTCACATTCTACTACAAATCTGTATAGCAAACAGACGTGCATTTTCTTAACTCCTCTCTCTGTATATAGTTATGTAGTGCAGGCGGCCTCGGTGTCGGTATAATACACAGGCACGGCGACGTTCCGGCGGTCGCGACGCGGCCGCCGCGCACTCGGCGCTCAGAGACGCGAATTTCTCCACAGACTACTCACAACTGATCAACCGGTATCCAATCCCGCGTACCGTCTCGAGCGGCGACCGCGCGGCGCTCATCGGCGGATGCTCCACCAGCCGATCGAGTTTACGCCTCACGTTGGCGACATGCATGTCGACCGCGCGCGAACGCCCAAGACTGCGCACCGCGAACGATCTATACAACGCAGCGCGCGCGACCACCTCACCGCAGTTGCGTAGTAAGGTGCGCAGAATACAGTACTCGGCGTAACGCAGCGGTAGCTCGGCTCGCCCGAGCCGGATCGTGCGCGGCTCTATCGTGACAACACACCCACGCCACACCAGCACCGGCGCGGGTGCGAGCGCGGCAACGCGATGAAAAAGCTCGTCCATTGCGAAATCGGTTCGTAGATAATCGGAGCAGCCGGCAAGAAAACAGGCGCTCAGCTGCGAGGCAGGGCCGTACGCCACCAACGGCAGCTCAAGCGCCTGAAACGGCTCGGGGCGTGCAAGGAGAAGCTCGGACGGGAGCACCATGATGTCGACGCTGCGCTTTAGGCGCTTGGGCTCCGGCGCCGAGCTTTCGAGGAAGCGAACGCGCCAGTCGGGAGCGTCGTTGAACTGCTGCCGAATCCGCTCCTGCATCACCGGAGGCGCATCGACTACCGCAACTCTGGTGGCGCCGTCGCGCCGGTCGCGCGGATCAGCCGTCCTCGTCCTGCATGCGTTTCTTGAGCTCATCGAGGGTCGCTTCCAGTTCGTCGGGGTCGGTCTGCGGGCGCTCGGCGTCACCGCCCGAGCCGCCGGAGCCCGAGTGCTCGTCACCGTCGGCCTCCTTCGCCGCGCCCTCGTCGCCCTGCGCTTGCTGTCCCGTGCGCGACTCGGCCGCATCCCCACCGGAGTTCTTACCCTCGCCGCTGCGGTCCTCGATCGCCATCTTCCGGCGAAGGTCGTCGAGCATGGAGTCGGTTCCACCACCGCCGCCCTCGAGCTGCTTGAACTGATCTTCGAGTGAGGCGTCTTCCTTCTCCCAGTCCGAGATCTCCTCCATAGCGGCGTTTTCGGCCTCCAGCCGGTCCATGCGCTCGGTCATCTTCTCGAAGGCTTCAAACGCCGAGGTGTCCGACGTGCCGCTCACGCTCTCTTGAATGCGCTTCTGTGCTTCGGCGCGCCGAGAGCGCGCGATCAACAGGTTTTTCTTGCGATGCGCTTCCTCGATCTTCTGCTGCAACCCACGCAACGAAGCCTTGAGCTTCTCGACGGAGTCATGCTGCTGCTGCCACTGCTCCTCGTACTGCTCGGCGTACTTCTCCATCTCTTGCTTGCGCTCGAGCGCTTCGCGTGCGAGGTCTTCTTTGCCGGCGCGCAACGCAACCATGGCCTTACGTTCCCACTCCTCGGCCTGGGCCTTGGCGTCCTGCAGCTGTCGCTCGAGCTTTTTCTCGTCGGCGATCGACGATGCAACGCTCTTCTTAGACTCGATGAGTTGCTGATTCATATCCGAGATCAGCTGGTTCAGCATCTTCTCGGGATTCTCCGACTTGCTGATCAAGTCGTTGAGATTGGATTTCACCATGCGCTTGAAACGGTCAAAAATGCCCACAAGCAGCCTCCTTACCTCTCGCGGTAGGTCGCCAGCCGGGGATAGTGCTCGGCAAGCGTAAGTCCGATCGCGTCGATGACCGCCTGAAACTGCGCAAGATCGAGCCCCGCCGCCTCCAGCGTCTCGATCAGCACCACATGATCCTGCTCGAGCGCGTACGCGCCGTGAACCATCTCGAGGTTGAGCCGCAGCAGATCCTCAAACAGCTCACGCTGTCGCGCGCCCGGAAGCTCCATCACCTTGGTGCGCACCGTAACCAGGCTGTCGTCCACAAACACGACGAGACTTCCGACCGTGTTGTCTTCGTCGGTTATAACCCAGAGTTGCTCATCTACCTGCTCATAGGTCAGCGATAGGTTGATGAGATAACTCTCGATCCTCTCGGCAACCGTCATTGTAGCCCCCTTTGGTGAGTACGATTCGAGAGCCCGATGTATTCGGCGAAGCGGCGGCTTCTAGCCCAAAAACACCTGCCCGCTCTTGTCGATCGCAAGGATGGTTTTGCATTCCGAGCAACGGAAGCGACCCGACTTGGTTGCCTTGAGCTTCTTAGAACAGATCGGGCACTTGAACACTTTCGGGAAGACATCCGACTGCACCGTCGGACCGCCGCTGTTGAAGAACTCGATCGCGTCGTCAAGATTGTCTTTGATGTTGAAGAACTGAGAGAACCCGAGGAGCTGGAACACCTCGTACACCTTGGGTTGAATCTCGAGCAAGACCAGATCACCACCGCGCGGTTTAACCGACTTGAGAAAGGCGGTGAACGACCCAATGCCGGTACTGGAAACGTAGTTCAAGCCCGAACAGTTGAAGATCAGCTTGATATAGCCGGACTCTACCGCCCGCGAAACGCGTTTCTGGAAGAAGTTGGAGTTGTAGGTATCGATGTAGCCGGTCAAATAGAGGACGAGACAACCGGGAGTGGAATCTATCTTCTGAAGGCGTATCTTGAGGCTTTCGTCTTTTTCTTCGTCGAAGCCAGGCACGATATCGTTGTTGCTCATAATTCCCCTTCTCAGCCTACCTGCGAGCCTTTTTTACTTAGAACGAGTCCAGCTTGCACTGTATCTTAGTGACGCTGCTCAAATTTGTCAAACCTTGATTGACGCGGTTCATATCCTGTTCATACCCCCTTGTCGATACGAATCACGGCCCCGTTTAGTGCGTTCGACTCGGGCGTCACTAAACGCTCCACGAGCTGCGCTACTTCCGCGGTCGTAATCAACTCGCGGTCGGGCATGCGCGCCGAGAGTCGCTCAAGATCGCCGTCTTGATAATACTCGGTAGCGATATAGCCGGGACAGACGGCGTTAACCGTGATTCCGTAGCGCCCGAGTTGACGAGCCGCCGAGCGAACCAAGCTCGAGACGCCGGTCTTGGCGGCGCCGTACGCGGCTATGGTTCTGAAAGACTCTATTCCGTCGGTACGCGGACCGCCAAAAAGCACGAAACGGCCCCACCCGGCGGCTTGCATCGCCGGCGCGCATAGCGACAACACGGTACCCGGAAGCGCGAGATTGAGCTCCGCCATCCGGACCCAGTCGCGCGCGCTTGTCTCGAGCAGCGATGCCTCGAGATACGGGCCAAACGCAAGCACCACAACGCTGAACGGAAGCCGCGCGGTTATCGGCTCCACCAGATCCTCGACACGCTCGATCTCGGCGAGAAACCCCTCGGCCTGTCCGCCGGCATCCGTAATTTCGTTCAGCGTGGCCTCCAGCCGTTCACGCGAGCGGCCACCGTGCACACAGACGCGCATACCGGCTGCCGCCAGGCGTTTCGAGACGGCTCTGCCGATTCCGCCGCTACCTCCGATCACGAGAGCACGAAGATCTGTAAGACCGCCCGAATGCGTCATGCTGATGCTCGACTATATCACACCCTGCAACGGATTCTCCGCCCGCCGCCCCGTTACCCAAACTCAATATGCCTGACCTGAATCTGAGGCTCGTCACACGCTACCACCGCGCGCTGCACCACATTCCGTAACTCGCGCACGTTACCCGGCCACGGGTGATTCATCAGTTTGGTCACCGCCCCGGGAGCGAACCCACGCGGATAAGGATCCAACGGTGGCTTGATCGCGAGTTGCTGGAGAAACCACGCCGCGAGGATCGGGATATCGGCCGCGCGCTCGCGCAGCGGCGGAATCCGGTAGTGCAGCACGCGCAGCCGGTAGTATAGGTCCGCTCTGAACCGTCCGTTCGCGACCTCGGTCGCTAAGTTCCGGTTGGTCGCTACCAGTATCCGCACATCGACTTTTCGACTCCGCGTGCTGCCGACGCGCCTGATCTCCTGTGTCTCGATTGCTCGCAGAAGCGTAACCTGCGCCGAGAGCGACAACTCGCCGACCTCATCGAGGAACAAGGTGCCGCGGTGGGCGCTTTCAAAGTACCCCGCTCGGGACTCGGCCCCGGTATATGCTCCGCGTACCACACCGAACAACTCGCTTTCGAACAAGTTCTCCGGGATAGCGCCGCAGTTTACCGGAAGTAACGGGCCGTCCGCCCGCGGCGAGAGACGGTGTAGCGCGCGTGCTACGAGCTCCTTGCCGGTTCCGGTTTCGCCCTCGAGCAGCAGCGGGAGATCGGTCTCGGCAAGCCGCGGGAGACTCCCTCGCAGTTCCCTGATGGGGCCGCTATCGCCGATGAGCTCATACAACCCCTGGCCGTCGGGGGTCTCGGCGACAACCGCAACGGGGTGCGAGATGCGTTCTTGATTGATGGCGGCGAGTTTCTCGAGAAGCAGTGCGGCGGTATAGGGTTTGAGCACGTAGTAGTCGGCGCCGCGCTTGATGAGCGTGGTCACGAGCTCAGGGTCGCAGACGCTACCGAACACGATGATGCCGGGAGCGCGGGGCTCGCCCCGCAACTCGGCGAGCAGCGCCGAGACCGCCTCGAGTCCCGATGAGATATCGAGCAGAACGGCGTCGGGCCCTCTGCTGCGAATCTGTTCGATCACCCGTTCCGAGAAGGCGCAGTACTGCAGTAAGCACCGATCTTGCAGTATTACTTTTAATGTTTGGCGATCTTTTAGATCATCGCACACAAACAAAACTTTCATTGCTCTTTACTACATCACAGATAACTGTTTTAATACGGTAATTACGTATGTGACAAGTATATGACACCGCGTAGCTGGAAAAAAAGCAAAAACTACGCTACAGTGGCCCTGCATGAGCTACCTGCTGCAGCTTTTTCGGCGGGACTCGATTCTCAAGTTCTTCTTCCTGCAGATGCTGGTTGCGATCTTGATCATCGCCGACGGGTACGTACTGGTGAGACTCGCGGACCGCTACGGCGTGTTCATCGTTTTGGCGGCCGCCGGCGCCACCGCGATCCCGGCGTTGTTCGTGATCCTCAACTCGGTCGACACAATCCTCGGCCGTATCAGGCGAAGAGTTCGAGATGGGGAGTACCCCGCCTGGGAATACACGAGTCTCTTCGGCGTGCTGCTGTCCGGGTTTCTCTGGCTTATACCGGGCTTCTTCACCGACTGCCTCGGCCTTGTGGCGTTTATCTGCCCGATGCGCAACGCGCTCGGGTGGATGATCGCACGCCGCCTCGGGCCACACCTCAAACAGGTCTACGAGTACATCAAGCTCGACGAGTTCGAGTAGGCGAGTTGCTTCGGCCGGCTATCGGAGCTTACAGATGCCGAACGCGATGGTACAGCAATAGCAGTAGGTACCACGCGTACACCGGCAACCGAAGAAGCCGCCAGGGCCGCCGCAGCCCGTCGTGCAGGAAATCGGTGCCGCGGTCGAAGGCCTCGCGCGGCACGCGACTGCGCTTCTCGGCAAGAATATCGAACACCTCGGCCGACCACAGATAGATGCCGGGCGCCAGGAAGGCACGGTTGCGCGCAACCCAGCGCTCACGAGCGGCCGGGCCGGGGCCGATGAGCGTGAAGTCCGGTGCCGCCTTGCGAAGCGCCGTGAGGATCGCGTCGTGATGCGTTTTGGGGTACGTTCCGACATAACGCCCGAGCAAGCGAAGGCCGGGGAAGGTTCGACGCAGGTTCCCGTCCACACGCTTGAGCTCCGCCGGGCGGCCGCCCAGGAGATACAGCGAGTGATTGCGACGCTCCAACATGCCGAAGACCCGAATCACGAACTCAAACGGCGAGTAGCGCACAGGAGCACGTTTTTCCTGAAACCGAGCGCCAAAGAGAATCGCGCGGCTTACCGGTAGTACCAGGCCCGCCTGCTCGAGCATGCGCTTGTACTCGCCGTTCCATTTTGCCCGCATCAAGTCCCAGAGCCGCAAGAACACGATCTGAAACGGCTCGTCACTACGCAGAGCACCGGCGATTATCGCCTCGAGCTCGTTCGGCACCAGTATATGCACCGGCACACCGGCGACTCGAATGCGCCCGAGATGCAGCGATTCTTGCGCCTCGGGAGGGGTTACAGCGTCCAAGACCTTACTCTCCGTCACGGTTTTCGGCGTTGCGCACACCCCGCATCACGAGGTGTGCGTTTTGCGTCTATACGTTAGCGTTGTGTGAAGCGTTGTGCAAGAGCCCGCCGCGGGCCC
>SLBH01000232.1 GCA_007126415.1 Spirochaetales bacterium | reverse complement strand
GGCTCCTCGTAGCTTGGACGCTCTAGGCTGAAGATCTCGCGCACATAGCAGTAACCGGTGCCTGCGAGCCTACCGATTGGACGGAGCGCAGCGAGGTCGATTCTGAGCCGCTCATCGATAACCCGATCCTGGATCACGAAGCGAAGCACCTCACCGAGAACGAGCGTTGCGCTGCCGGGCCCGTCACCGAGTTCAATCTCACGCACCGGAACGCACTCAAGCGCGATCGGCGCCACCGCGAGACGCGGAGTTTTGATCCTGACCGAAGGCGCGGTCTCGAGCTCGAGCGCCTCGAGCTCACTCTCGCTACGCGGGAACTCGGCCGCGCTTGCGTTCATCACCGCCTCGTTCGGTTCGCTCGCCACATTGACGACGAACTCGCCCTCTCGTCGTAGGTTCGCGAGCGTGTCCTTACGGTGGTCGCCGTCTTCACCGCCGGTCGGCTTGTAGCTAAACGAGATCGAGACCGTCGGCGGGCTCGAGCAGACCGCGTTGAAGAAACTAAACGGGGCAAGGTTTACCAAGCCTCGCGGCCCAAGGGTCGTCACCCACGCGATAGGGCGCGGTACAACGCACCCTATCAGCAGCTTGTATAGCTCCTTTGCTTCGTGATCACCCGGATTGATCTCCATAACGCACTCCTTTCGGCGCACTCTGCCGTCTGCGCCCCCGCGGCAGGCCCACGCGGCGGGTGTAGCTTGCGCGCAGGCTCCAAACCGCGTACCATACGGCGTATGCAGGTTCGTCAACACGAGTTAACCCTATCGCCGCGACGACGCGGTTTTCACCTCATTACCGCAGAACTGGAGAAGGCGATCCCGGGCCTTCGCGAGATCGACGGGGGTATCGCGCATCTCTTTCTCAAGCACACCTCGGCCGGTCTCACGCTGAATGAGAACGCCTCGCCCGACGTTCGCCAAGACATGGAGACCATCTTCAACGCGATCGTACCCGAAAACCGGCCCGAGTATCAGCACACCCTAGAGGGCTCCGACGACATGCCGGCACACGCCAAAAGCTCGTTGCTCGGCACGAGCTTAGTTCTCCCGATTACGAAAGGGCAGTTCAACTTCGGCACCTGGCAGGGTATCTACCTCTGCGAACACCGTAACCAGGGAGGCCCGCGACGGTTGCTTGTAACGATCTTGGGATAACGAGAGCAGCCGGCACCGGTCACGACGCGAGCAGCGCAGTCAACTTCGCAAGCTGTTTCAGACCGTGCCCGGTGAGGATCACGACCGAGTCTGCGCGCTCAGAGGGGGCGAGTCGGCGCCATGCGGCGTACGCGGCGGCGCTCGTAGGCTCGGCGAAAACGCCGCGGCGGATCAGCGCCGTGGTCGCGCTTCTGATCTCATCCTCCGAGACGGCGGCGGTGTAGCCGCCGCTGTCGCGCAGCGCCTTGAGCACAGCCGGCGAGCGCGGCGGGTTCTGCACCGCGATGCCCTCGGCGATGCTGGGCAAAACCTCGACCTGATGGTGCCGCCCGCTACCGTGTTCAAACGCGGCGTGTACCGGGCTACAATGCTCGGCCTGCACACCGACGAGACGCGGCACGGCGTTGATGTAGCCCGCCTCGAGCAGCACCGTGAATCCACGATAGAGGCCCTCGAGATATCCCCCGGACCCAAGCGGTACGATCACGATCGAAGGCATCTCTTCGCCGAGTTGTTCCCACAGCTCGAACGCGGTGCTCTGCAAGCCGAGCACGAACGCAGGGTTCCAGAGGTGGCTCGCGTAGCAGCTCTGCCGTGCGGCCTCCTCGGCGGCTTTGCCGGCGTCGTCGCGCGTACCGACAACGGTGCGGACCTCCCCGCCGTACAACCGAATCTGCGCAAGCTTGCCCTCGGGTGTGTAGTCGGGCGTATAGATGCTGCAGCGAATCCCTGCAGCAGCGGCGTACGCCGAGACTGCCGCTCCGGCGTTGCCGGATGAGTCTTCTACTACCCGTTCGGCCCCAAGATGCGCGAGAAGCGAGATCAGCACCGCCGCGCCACGGTCCTTGAACGAGCCTGAGGGTTGGAGATAATCGAGCTTGGTAAGCATACTTCCTTCCGGGACCGCAAGCTTGGTCAGCGGCGAGCGGCCCTCGCCCAGCGTGATCGATCTACAGCCTTCCGGAAGGCCGTAAGCCTCACGGTAGCGCCAGATGCTATGATCGCGCTCGGCGAGCGCAGAGAGTGGAAAGACTGGGTACGTAGGGTAGTCAAGGTACCCCCCACAGCTGCAACGATACAGTAACGCCGTTGCGGTATAGCTCTTACCGCATGCGGCACATTGATACTTCATACCTCGTTGTACTCCCGCCTACACCGACTGTCAACTACAATCGCAGCGCCATAGGGCTTCAACGCCACCACGCGTAGAAGTGGTGAATCGGGCCGTGCCCGCTTCCGAGCCGGTACGCCGCGCCGGCCGCCAGAGCCTGCGTGACGTACTCTTTCGCGCCCGCTATCGCCTCCTCGAGCGCAAGATCTTGCGCGAGCAGAGCGGAGATCGCCGAGGAGAGGCTGCACCCGGTGCCGTGCGAGTTCGCGGTTTGCACTCGCGGCATTTCGTAGCTGCGGTAGCGAATGCTCCCGTCGTCCTCGCGAAGCGCAAGTAGGTCGCTACTATTCTCGCCGCTGAGATGCCCGCCCTTCAGCAACACCGCACGGGGGCCGCGCGCGAGAAGCTTCTCACAGACCGCGCGCTGGGAGGTTTGGTCGGAACCGACCGTGAGTCCCGCGAGCACCTCCGCTTCGGGTACGTTCGGTGTAATCACGCGTGCAAGCGGCAGAAGCTCGGCCATGATTGTTTCCTCGGCCTCTTGGCTGAGGAGCCGGTCGCCGCTCTTCGCCACCATGACCGGATCCAGCACCACGCTCCGGGCATTATGGAATCGCAGGCGCTCAGCCACCACCGTGACGACCTCGGCGTTTGCGAGCATGCCGATCTTGACCGCATCAGCGCCGATATCCTCAAAGACTGCGTCGATCTGCGCCGCGGTAAAGCTCGCCGGCGGCGTGTGTATCTCGCGTACCGCAACGGTGTTCTGCGCGGTCAGCGAGGTAATAACCGAGGCCGCGTAACAACCGAGAGCCGAGATCGTTTTGATATCGGCCTGCACCCCGGCGCCGCCGCCGCTGTCCGACCCAGCGATCGTGCACACGCGGCGATATCGGTTGCCGCCCTGTTCCTGCCCGTTGTTGATCTTCATGTATTTTGCGCTCCTTGTCGCTACTCGCTTCGGAAATGATCGAACCCGCGACGCGTCGGGTCTACCCGGCGCCCTTCGTACAGGTACACCGGATCATTTCCCACGCCGTCCGCGGTAACGCGGCCAACCGCGTGAAGCTCACCCCCGAGTCCATGCCGATAACCCTCGGCGATCTCTTGGTACAGATCGGGCGCCACGCTACACAGCAGCGCGTAGTCTTCGCCGCCGCCGACCGCTAACTCCCAGGCCGACCACCGGTGTTCCGCGCTCACCTCTTGGAGCTCGCTCGAGATCGGGAGCTGCGAAACCTCGATCTCGGCGCCGCAGTGCGAGCGTTCCATAATGCGCCTGATATCCGACTCGAGCCCGTCCGAGAGATCGATCATCGCGTGTACCCCGCGGCAGGAGCCGAGCCACGCGCCTTCTGCAAGATGCGGGCGTGGATCCAGGTGCTTGCGCACCAACTGCTCCACAGCCGGGGTGCGCTCAACCCCGTCCAACAGCGCCTGCAGGCCTCCTCCCGAGTCGCCGATCGAGTCGGTCACGCAGATGATGTCACCCGGCTGCGCTGCGCTTCGAAGCTTCAGGTGCGAACGCTCGACATCACCGAGGATCGTGAACTGAATTACGATCAAACCCTTCGAGCGCGTGGTGTCACCCCCGAGCAGCTCGACACCGCTCTCGGACAGCCGCTCGTCGACGCCCTCCAGGAAAGCGTCTACCCAGTCGAGCTCGATCTCGCCCGGTAGTGCCAGCGAGAGAAAGGCTGCTCGCGGCCTGCCTCCCATCGCCGCAACGTCGCTCAGATTAACCGCGAGCGATTTTCGCCCCAGTTGGCGCGGGTCAATCGCGTCGCGCAAGAAATGGCTATCCTCGATCAACAGATCGGTGGTTACAAGCTCAAGAAGATCCCCAGGACGTTCTATCACCGCGCAGTCGTCGCCGATTCCGAGCGCGGCACTCGAACTCGGTGCGGGGTGCACCTTCGACGAGGGCGTTTGGGCCGCCGGTGCGGCCGCTGGTTCGGCCGCCGGTTCGGCCGGCGGGTTGCCGCCGAAACGCGCATGAATGCGCTCGATCAATCCGAACTCGCCGATATCCCTAAGCGTCATCTGCGTGCCTCCCGTATAACGGCTGCGAGTTCCTCGGCCGCGGCGCGCGGGTTTACCGCGCGGCATATTGCCGATACCACCGCTGCGCCGTCGAGC
>SLBH01000129.1 GCA_007126415.1 Spirochaetales bacterium | reverse complement strand
GACGTCAACACGCTGCACCGCGACCAACGCGCCGATACGCTCGCGCTCAACGAGATCGGCCGCGTGAAGGTCACCAGCGCCAAGCCGCTGTTCTTCGACCCCTACGAGCGCAACCGCAACACCGGCGGCTTCGTGCTGATAGATCCCAACGACTTCCGCACGGTGGCGGCGGGCATGATCCGCTACTCATCGCGCAGCACCATAGAGGAGCTCAAGCGCGGCGAGCGCGCCAGGCGGCTCAAGGCGCCGAAGTCCACCGATATCACCTGGGACCCGGGCCTTGTGGGCTCGCAGGACCGCATCCGCAGGCAGGGCCACCGGCCGCTCTGTGTCTGGCTCACCGGCCTTTCCGGCGCGGGCAAGAGCACGATCGCGAAGCAGGTGGAGAAGCAGCTGTTCGACGAGGGCTATAACATCACGCGGCTCGACGGCGACAACGTGCGCCACGGGCTCAACGCCGACCTCGGCTTCAACCGCGACGACCGCCGCGAGAACATTCGCCGCGTGGGCCACGTCGCGCGCCTGATATACGACACCGGCGCGGTGGTGCTCTGCACCTTCATCTCGCCCTACCGCGAAGAGCGCGAGTTCGTCCGCGCCCTCTTCCCCCAGCCCGCGGCCGCCGACCCCGCGGCCGCCGACCCCGCGGCGCCCGACTTCCTCGAAGTCTACACCAAGGCGAGCCTCGCCGAGGCCGAGCGTCGCGATCCCAAGGGCCTCTACAAGCGCGCACGCGCCGGCGAGATCCACGGCTTCACCGGCATAGACGACCCCTACGAGGAGCCGCAATCCCCCGAGCTCGTGATCGATACCGACAAGCTCTCGGTGGAGGAAGCGGTTCAGCGGCTGGTTGACCTGATTCAAAGCGCAGCCGACCGGCGCTGATCGGCGCTGATATGGCCGGGTTACCTCGGGCGTGGTATGCTGTTGGCAGTGTTCCTGATACCGCCCGGCCAAAGGATGGAGACAATGAGTGACGACTCGACAGTAACGAACCAAGCCTCCGGCGACGAAGCTCCCGAAGGGCGCGCCTACACCACGTATGAGCTCACCGCGCACGCTCTCGCGGCGCTCCGCGCGGCACTGCAGGCGGGCGCCGAGATTCTCGCGGTATATAACGGCGAGTTCGAGGTACAGCAAAAGGCCGACCGCACCCCGCTCACCGAAGCCGACCTGCGGGCACAGCGCCGCATCCACGAGATCCTCGAACAACACGACCCCGAGGTGCCGTTTCTCGGCGAGGAATCCGCCGATATCCCCTACGACCGGCGCGAGCTCTGGGATCGCTACTGGCTCGTGGACCCGCTCGACGGCACCAAGGAGTTCGTGAAACGCAACGGCGAGTTCACCGTAAACATCGCGTATGTGAGTGCGACCGACGGGCCGGGCGATCCGCTGGTGGGCGTGGTGTACGCGCCGGTGCTCTCGCGAGCCTACCTCGGCGTGGTGGGCAAGGGCGCCTACCGCCTCGACAACCTCCCCCCCGGCGCTGCGGCCCCGCGGAGCTGGGACGAGCTCGTGGCCACCGCACGCGCGTTGCAGCCCGCCGGCCCGGCCGAGCAGCGCTCCCCCGAGCGTCCGTTCACCGTGGTGGCGAGCCGGTCGCACATGAGCGCGGAGACCGAGGCGTTTGTGGAGGAGGTGCGCGCCGAGCACCCCGATCTCGAGCTCGTCTCGGCCGGGAGCGCGCTGAAGATGTGCCTGGTGGCCGAAGGCGCCGCCGATCTGTACCCGCGTTTTGCGCCTACCATGGAGTGGGACACCGGCGCCGGACACGCGGTCTGCCGCGCCGCCGGGGCCGAGGTGGTGGCTTGGCCGGCCGCCGAAGAGCTCGTGTACAACAAGCCGGAGCTGGTGAACCCCTGGTTTCTGGTGCGCTCGCGGCGGAGTTGACTGAGTTGTACTGTGGCCGAAGTCAGCATTTGGCCCGGCGAGGGTTAGTAGTGGTGGTCGAGGCCGAAAAAGATATCGGTGCGTCCGTCGCCGCGCAGTTGCCCGTCCTCGGCGACCTTCTCGAGGTCCCAGCCGATTGAGCCGCGGATGTAGAACGCGCGCGTGGGAAGCGGGAATGCAAAAAGCTCAAAACCGCCGCCGTAGCGTAGGTCGTCCCAACCTTGGTCGCGGGTGGCGGCGCGGCCGGTGTCGAGAAAGAAGTTCAGGATGATCTCGCCGATTGGGCGCACGCGAATTACGCTCACGCCCGCGTCGAGGTTGGTGTAGAAGCCGTAATCGCCGCGAAGTTGGTCGCGTCCGCTCCACCGCTCGCGGATGCCGCGAACGCGTCCCGAGAATTCGTTGTCGTCTGCAATGTCGAAAAAGGTTCCGGCCCGGCCGGAAAACCCAAATGCCGACAATGTTTCGTGAGCTTCGATCTGGGCGGCGATTTCAATGCTGTCCCAGCCGTCGCGGAATGACCCGTCGGCGCCTTCATAGAAGTTGTACTCGTAGGTGTTTGAGAGCGAGACCTCTCGGCCGCGGCGGAAATTGTTGATCCAGTCTATGCGGCCGGCCGAGAGCCGCTGCCGAAATCGCGCATCGGGCCCATACTCGCTGCGGTCCAGAGGATGGGCGGGCGTGAGGTCGTCGAATCGGTAGCGCTGGCTAATGCGCCAGTCGGGGCGGTAGCTTACAGGACCAAAGCGCGGAACCTCCCACGGAAGATTCACCCGTGTGGCGAGCTGCAGCGCGCTCCGGAGCATGTGCCGGTCGGGATCGGCGGGATCAAAATAGGTGTAGCTCTGACGTACCCCGAGGGTCCAGTCAAGGTCGAACAGCCAAACATAGGTCCAGTCTAACCCGCCTTCGAGCTCCAGTTCCGATTCGTCGTCCTCCAAATCAAGCTCGAAGTCAACGCCGAACGACCAGCGCCAATCGTACCCCCAGCGCTGGAACGGCCAGGCGATCTCCGCACTGACTCCAACCTCGCCGGTGGAGAAGTCGGTAATACCGTCCTCGCTTTTACGGTCGAAGTCTACCGCGAGGCGCTCCTGCGTTCCGAGAAAGTTGTAATCGCGCAGCCGCAGACTCAGTAGCAGTCCGTCATCGGTGCTGTAGCGAAAGTACGGCAAGAGTATGATGTTCCAGCTGTCGCGTGTTCGAACCGTGACTGCGGCATCGTATAGCGTGTCGTCAACCTCGGTGAGTGTGTACGTGACCTCGGCTGCGGCCAATGTTCGTTCGTTAAGGAGAATCTGCTCCTGATCGGCGAGAAACGAGGCAAGCTCAGCCTCGGTTGCGAACACGCGTCCCTCGCGCAGATCCTCAACGATTCCTTCGATTGCAAACTGGCGTGATAAACCCGTGATGTCGTATTCTATGGACGCAATCCGGTACTCGTCTACCGGCTGCTGATTGGGTGGGGTTGTGTCTTGAGCTTCCGCACGCGCGGCTACGGCGCAGGTCAAGAACAGGCTGCATACGATCGCGACGGCTGTGTAGCGGTTGACGAACACCGGATGGCAACTCCTCTTATGATCGCGCTGCGACGTTACCGGGGAGCATAATGGCATCCGGCCGGTTGTGCAACATGTGAGCTGCACGTAAGCCGCATAACTCCCTGTTTCCCGCCGCGCCCCGCCGCGCCCCGTCCCGGCACGGCTACCGGGGGCGGCTACCGGGGGCGGCCGGCAAACAGGGTTTCCTCGGTGGCCGGAAAACTGTAGTCTGGTAGGCGTATACTAAGAAGCACGCCGTGGTCGGTGCGGCGGCCGTGGCAAGGTATGTACTATGGGCATGAAAATCAATAAACAGTACGGATCCCCCTCTTACGGGCTGCTCACTGCGCTGGGACTGTTTTGGAAAATACTCACTCGGCCGGAGCGTAAGAATCTCATTCTCCTCACGATCCTCACCATCTCTCTGGCGTTTGTGGAACTGGTGGGAGTGGGCTCGGTTATGCCGTTTCTTGCGGTGGCGTCGAACCCGGATGTAGTGGAAACCAATCGGTATCTCGCCTGGATCTACTCCACACTCGGGTTTAGGGACACCGAGATGTTTATGATCGCGCTTGGGATCGCAGTCGTTGTTCTGGTAATCTTCACCAATGCGTACAAGCTGCTTGTAAAATATGCGCAAACGCGCTACGCCAAGATGCGTGGCCACGAACTCTCTAAGCGGCTGCTTGCACGCTACCTGGCTCATCCCTACGTGTTCTTCCTTAATCAGAACAGCTCAGACCTCTCCAAGAACGTCTTAAGTGAGGTTCGTCAGGTGGTCGAAGGCTTTCTGAAACCGCTGCTTGATTTCGCTACGCAGCTGTTGATCGGGCTTAGCATTATCAGTCTGTTGGTAGTGGTGCATCTGCAGGCTTCGGTCATAGTGGCCGGGAGTATGTTGGTTCTGTACGGCTCAATCTATTTGGTTGTCCGCAAGCGGCTCAGGGTGTTGGGCAGGAAACGATTGGAGGCCAACCGCGAGCGCTACAAGACGAGTATTGAAGCGATGGCGGGTATCAAGGACGTAAAACTAATTGGTAAAGAACGCTTTTTTGTTGACCGATACTCCACGCCTTCGAAGAAGATGGCTCGATACCAGATTAAGATTGCGCTCATCGGCAAGATCCCGAATCACGCACTCACGGCGCTGGTGAACGGCGGTACTGTGCTCGCGATTACCCTGCTCCTGGCTTTTGCGGAAGACTTTGCCGCGCTCATACCGGTTCTTGGTGTATACATCTTCGCCGGAAACCGGCTTCTGCCTGCGTTCAAGCATCTCTTTCAAGATCTTGCCAAGGTACGGTCAACCCAACCCGTGGTGGAACTGATGTTTGAGCACTTGCATACCGACAGTGTTCCCCCATTGCCCGCAAAGCGTGCTCCGCAGCTCGAGCCGCTTGCCTTTCATAACGCCATTGGCCTTGAGGATGTATGGTTCACCTATCCCGGAACCGAGGAGGCGGTAATCAAAGGGTTGAGTCTGGCGATCGAAAAGAACTCAACGGTGGGATTTGTGGGGCCAACCGGCTGCGGGAAGACCACGCTTATCGACATCATTCTTGGGCTGCTCCGCCCCCAAGCCGGGCGGGTTTGTATCGATGAAACGCCGCTATCGGAGAGCAACTTGCGTAACTGGCAGGGGCAGCTCGGCTATGTACCGCAGTTCATCTATCTCAGCGACGATACCGTAACGCGCAACATTGCGTTCGGCATTCCCGATGGCGAGATTAATATGGCGGCCGTTCGTAACGCGGCCGAGATCGCTAATCTTACGCAGTTCATCCAAAACGAGCTGCCCAACGGTTTTGAGACCCTGGTAGGTGAACGGGGAATTCGCTTCTCCGGCGGACAGCGACAACGTCTCGGGATTGCGCGGGCGCTGTATCACGACCCCGAGGTGCTCGTGATGGATGAAGCTACCAGCGCTCTCGACGGCATGACCGAAAGCGTGATCATGGAAGCGATCGAGAAGCTCACCGGGAACAAGACTATACTACTGATAGCGCACCGGCTGACGACCTTAGTGGATTGTGACGCCATTTATATGCTCGACCGGGGTGAAATCGTTGCTCAAGGATCATACAGCGAGCTCATGCGCTCGAGCGAAAGCTTCCAGCAGATGGCGCGCGCGGGGCAGTAGGTCGAGACTGTAGCCGGTGTCCCGTTGTGCTCCGGCTCACTCCCGCTCGCCGCGGCTGCCCTCCACGGGTTCCGCCACCCTCTCGCGCCGGCGCGCTCGCGCGGTCAAACCATCTCCCGTTCCTTCACGAAAATGCAAAAACCTTAACAGTTGTCGAAACCTTAACACCCCGGGCGCCGCTGCGTCGTGAGCCTACACCTGTTAAGCCTAGTGCAGATGCTAAGGTTGGTGCATATGCTAAGGATTTCGTGAAATGCTGACGAAACGGCACGCGAAATACCCGGTGCCCGGGCACTGTTTCGCTCGCAGGCCTCAAGAGTAGGCGTGAGGGGGCGGGGAATTAGAAGTTTGCACCACGTCGGCTTTTGCGCAGCAGGCGTGACCGGTAGCGCAATCGTTGGGTATGGGGTATTGACGGCGCTTGAAATGCAAAGACGTCCCAAAACGGCCGCTTCGCTGCTTGGAGCGTGTTCAAGCCGGCAAAGAGGATACCGTAGGTCTCGAAAACGTGACAGCCGCGCATGGGCTGAACGATTGAGTTTGCTCGCAGCGCGGAAAAGGAGTTAGCCAAACTCGAGCGTCGAGTGGCGCAGCGTATCCTGCGCTTCGCCTACCGGGCCGCCTTTTTTCGGCTCACTTCCGCTACCCTCTTGGTCGGACCAGTTGTTGTCTCAGTGCACTACGGACTATAATTCCATCCGGAGATGGAGCACGAGCGAAATGCCGCTTTCAAAACATCACATTGACACCAAGACTGTAGCCACGCCGCTTGATCTCGACCGGCTCGCGTCGGTCCTTGAGGCGGAGCTGCCGCAGGTGGTGTTTGCGTATCTGCACGGCTCCGCGGCAGAGTCAGGCGTGGTGCCCGCTCATAGCGATCTGGACATTGCGCTCTTCCTTGACACGCCCGGCGCGCCCACCGCCCAACTCTTATCCACGGTATACGACCGCGTCGCGCGGGTAGCCGAGTCCATCGCACCGGGAGTGCGCTGCGATATCGGGATCCTCAACGGGGCCGAGCCGGTGTTTCGCTTTGAGGTGCTCAAAGGGCGCCTGCTGTTCTGTCGTGACCGGGAGCGGTGGCTGCGGTTCTACTCGCTCACCTGCCGAGAGTACGAGAGCCGGATGTTTCACTACGAAAGACAACGCCGCTACCGGATCGAGGTGCAGTCGTGAAATACAACGGCGTGATTCAGCGCAAGTTCTCCCTGCTCGACGAACACGTTCATGAGCTCAAGCGCTACCTCGCTACCGAAAGAGCCCTCCAAATCTGTGCAGAGATCATTATCGATGTAGCGGAGCGGATCATCGCGATCGAGCGCGCGGGCCCGGTTGCAAGCGCGGCCGACGCGCTCGCCAGGCTCCAAACCTTTGGGGCGATCCAGGACGCCGAGCCTTACGTGGGTATTGTGCGGTTCAGGAATCTGATCGTTCACGAGTACGAAGAGATCGACCCCCGGCTGCTTTACACCCTTGCCACCATCCGGCTCAACGACTTTCTGGAAACCGCTCAAGAATATGGTGACGAAATACCTGCTCCAAAAGGCCGCCGGCTGCTATTCGCGTAGCGGTAAAGGAACTTGCACTGCCGGCCCGCCGGACGTCCTGCCGGCCCGGCGCCCGCCACGCCAAGCCCGCACCTGCCGGCCGCGGCGTTACCGCCGTGGTGCTTGTGGGCGAGAGCGACCTTGAGTTCATCGTGGAGTGGTGTGCGGCTAAGGAAGGGCTCGCGTTTCGCACCACCGCGCAGCGCCCTGCGGAGCCCAAAACCGATGAGCTTGTGATCTGTAGCGAGCGCCACGGCGAGTCGATACACGCCCCGCCGAGTGCCTCGTTGGGCTTGCCCCCCCGCTCGCTGCGGCGCTTCCCCCTTGGGGAGAATTAATGTACATTATCACGTACAGGAGCGGATATGTCTGCGACAAATGCGACCAACGCCCGAAAGAATCTATTTCGCCTTATCGAGCAGGTAAATGCCGATCACGAACCGGTGATCATAAGCGGTAAGCGTGGCTCGGCCGTGCTTATCGGCGAGGAAGACTGGCGCGCCATTGAAGAGACCATTCACCTCAACTCCATTCCCGGTATGGCCGAGTCCATCCGCGAAGGGCTGGGCACGCCGACCGGCGATCTGTACGACGACGTTGAGTGGTAGAAGCTCGAGGTATCGAGTTCTCTACACGAGGCAGGCGCGGAAGTATGCAAAGAAGCTATCGGCCGCGGGGTTGGAGGGAAGGGCGAAGGAGTTGCTCGCCATAATTGAAACGGATCCCTATCGGAGTCCACCACGGTTCGAACGCCTCGTCGGTAATCTGAAAGGCGCGATATCCCGCCGGATCAGTATCCAGCATCGCCTCGTATACCAGGTTGTGGAGGATGAGAAGACGATTAAAGTGCTTCGCATGTGGACGCACTATGAGTAGGGGCTCGCCGCGGCTGCCCTCCACGGGTTCCGCTACCCTCTCGCGCCGGCCCGCGCTCGCGCGGTCAAACCATCTCCCGTTCCTTCACGAAAATGCAAAAACCTTAGCAATTGTCGAAACCTTAACACCCCGGGCGCCGCCGCGTCGTGCGCCCACAGCTGTTAAGCCTGGTGCAGATGCTAAGGTTGGTGCAGATGCTAAGGTTTTTGCAAAATGCTGATGAAACGGCACGCGAAATATCCAGTGGACGGGCACTGTTTCGCTCGCAGGCCTCAAGAGTAGTCGTGCCCGGAGCGGGAGTGGCGAATGCAGCAAACCGCAATCACTATTTGTTCAGCGGCGACGGCATCCAAGCGCTGTTCCCCGATCTGAATAGGGCCGCCGTGAAGGCGTTCCCGAGTCGCTCCGCCGGCAGCGAAATGCTCAAGCGCGCATGTCACGGGCTGTACCGCTATCCGCGGGCTCTCCCATCCACGAGGCCTTGTGCATGAGCTTGCTTGACCGTCTTGATCGGCTTACCTTCATCGGCGGCACCTGTCTGCGTACCTGTTATGGTTCTCCGTGGCGCAGCGAGAAACCGGAAACACCCCACTCGCCCGCGCGCTACCCCACACGCTACTCCGCGCGCCGCGTTGATCGATCGGTGCCTGGTAGTTTACTATCGTCATACTATGCCCGGTCGTAACGAACCCTGTCCCTGCGGGAGCGGAAAGAAGTACAAGCACTGTTGCCTCCGGGCCGACGAGGCGCGGACCCGCGGCGCCGGTGGTGATAATGCTTACGGTGGTGGCCCGTCGGCAACGCCGGCGTCGGCAACGCCGCCGCCGCCGGGATCCGAGGCCGCGCAAGCGATGCTGCTGCAGCAGACCGGGTTTTCTACCCCCGCGGAGCTTCAGGCGGCGATGGACGAATACGGTCGGTTCTGCGAAAGCTTGCCCGACGACGCCGATATCCCGTCCTTCATGGAGTATCTCGGGCGCCCCTCGGCTGCCAAGGATTTCTTTCGAGAGATTCGTAGCGATGTTGCCGATCGTGATTTTCAAAGCGAGGCGGAGCTCAAGGAGTTTCTCAACCAACGCATGGCCTCCGCCAACGACTCTCCGCGGGAAGATTTTGAGGGCCTATCACCGGCGCAGATGCACCAGATTCTGCAGGCCCGCGAGACCAAGCGGGTTCCGCTGCTGAGGCACAACGGGTCGTTGTCGGCGAAGGATGCCGAGACCGCGCCCCTTGTAGCAGCGGTGCGGTGGCTGCTCCGGTATCACGCGGACCACGGCGGGGCCACGCGTCTTACCGAGCGCGACAACTATCCGCGCGCGCTGTGTCGAGCGTATCTTGCTCATTTCGACCCCTCCTATCGGGAGGGCATGCCTGTTCCAACCGAAAAGTCGCTCAAAACCTTGTACACCGCCCACGACATGCTGGTTGCAAACGACTGGGCGTACGAATCGCGGCATCGGAGTGAACTCACCACCGAGGGTGTGCAGATGCTCGCCGAGGACAATGCAGTCAAGGTGTTCCGGCAGGTCTTTGAGTCGTTGTTCCTGCACGTGGGCTGGACGGATTACCTCACCGAAGAGTACGAAGACGCGGTATCGCATTTTGCGTTCATCCAGAAGGCGGCGGTCTTCTCGCTCTATCTTCTCTCCCGTCATCCCGAAGGCACGTTCCGGGATCTTTTCGACCGCTTCGCTCGGGCGTTCCCGGAGTTCGTGAAGCCCGCGCAGGGTGACCAGTGGACGATCGACTGGTTGGGCGAGACCTTCGCCTATCTCTTTCTCGTCGAGTTCTGCGTACCACTGGGGCTGGTGAAGATATTCCCGGAAGCCTCACCGTCTGAGGCGGCCGACGAGAGCTCTATCCTGGGCTATCGCTACTCGATAACGGGTCTCTTCGAAAACGCTTTTGTGTGGCCCTGAGGGCCGAACCACAGGCCGCGGTACCTATCGATTCCAGGTCGATCTTCCGGTCTCTCACGGCGAGCTCGATAACGGTAATGGTGTTGATCTTTGCCGGCAGGGTGGGCGCGCTCGCGCGGTCAAACCATCCCCCGTTCCTTCACGTAACACCCCCCGCGCGCCCCCAATAAACGACCGCCCCCGGCCCGGCAGGGCGAGCTGGTTATCTGCAGCGAGCGGATGAGTTTTGGCCCGCCCGCTCCGGAGAGCGCAGACGCCCCGGAGATCATACCTGCCGTGATGCGCTGAGCAGCGCCCCTCGCTTCGGTCTTACACGGCTTTTGCTGCCGTCTCGGTCCGGCCCGTAGTTGTGTTATGCTCAGAGTGAGTCCTTTTGCGCCAATCAACGGCGCTGAGGGGCTGCCGTCAGAACCCTGTCGGAGTAATGTGTCGGACTCTGTGTGGTATACCTTTATTTGGCGAGAATACGCGGGAGCGCTTATGAGCAAAACCTTCACGGCAGTGATACAGAAAGAAGACAACATGTATGTTTCGTTGTGTCCTGAGCTTGATATTGCGAGCCAGGGTGAAACCATACAGGATGCACGGAATAGCTTACGGGAGGCGCTTGAGCTCTTTCTTGAAGGAAGCCGACCCACAAGACGATCGGCTATGAGCTGCGCGGGAAGCTACAACCGCCTTCGCTCGGCCCGTGTGTACACCCGCTGCAGTCCTCGCACGTTCCACACGCTCCGACTTCTGTGCAAGAAATAGTACATGCATGATATGCTTCAGTGAGTAACTACGCGGGAGTTTTGTATGGTTACGGCACTCACAGCACGATATATCCGAACCCCTTCTGGATACATGGGCCAAATAATTGAGTGGCCGGAAGTAGTTACCGAAGGTGTCGACCTTGAGGATTGCCGATCATCGTTGCGCGACGCACTTGAGCAAATGGTGCAAGCTAATAAGGAGCTTGGGAAGGAAATTCCCACCGAACACGCTTTGCTTGAGCCGATGACGATTGAGTCGCCCTGATGTCCGGCAAGCGCTCGGACCTTGTGCGGTTTCTCGAACGGAACGGCTTAGGCTGCTGCGAGAGGGCGGTAATCACGCCATTTACACCGATGGTACCAAGACGGTTCCCGTAAAACGTCACAAGCGATTCGATAGGATCACCGCTAACGAAATCTGTAAGCAGGCCGGTTTAGGTAAGCCGTGGTAGCGCGTTGCCGGCTGTGCTTTGATCGGGACCTGCATGGCCTCACTGCCTCCTGGGCCGCCGTGCCTCGGCTCACTGCCGCTCGCCGCGGCGATTTTCGCGCAGACAGCGATTACGACGTGCCGGCGGTTCTCTCCCATCATCTTGGCCCCGAGGAGCGACTCCGCCTGGCAACCCGCTGCAGACAGCGTCTGGCGCAGGAAGGCCGATCACGATCTAGCCATCATACGGCAGGGGATGGACCGTCCTAAGGCGTAGTGAGTGACGGATGTGCTTTGCTTTCATGCGCAGCAGGCTGTCGAGAAAGCCTTCAAAGCGTCGGATCAAAAGAAAAGGACTGCCGGAATACTTCCATGGATCAGAAAAACGTCGTCATTTCCGACTACGTGTCATACCGCGCCCACACCCGTGGATTTACCATTGAAGACATAGAGTCGATCGTTCGATATTCGGAAGAACGCTATTTCGACGTTGAGACACGACGCCTGGTAGCAGTTGGACATAGCGGTAACAGGATTGTGATGAACTTATCCCAGTGACCATTCACGCGGTCACTCGTCAGCAAATCCGTTTTCGTGTTCATACCGGGAGGTTCATGTATGGATAAAAATAGTATGCGGTATTTCCCCGAACAGGACGTACTCCATGTCCTCATCCGGGAAGGCGAAGAAGCCGGCAGCGTAGAACTGTCGCCCCACGTCACGGCAGAACTGGATCAGGACGGAGAGATCATCGGTATTGAAATTACGGATGCCACCGCCTATGTTCGGGACAACATCCTCGAATCTGCGCAGGGCAGGCTCTTGCGTGGCATAGCCGACACCTGACTCCGGTGTATACCGGTGCAACTCAATGACTTCCGTGACGTGCTGCTATCGTGTGTGGTACACCTTCTCGTGAGGGCAGGCAATCACTGCGGAACCGGCTCGAAGAACGACGACAGCTATGATACCTGCTTCGGTGTGGGATAATCCGCGGTTTCGGGCGGATGGCGAAGGTGGCCGCGGGGTAAGGGCCGTGGCCGCCGCGCCCCGATCCGTTTCCGTTCTGAGGGGGGAGAAGTCTCTCCCTCGCTCCAGCCGTGGCCGGCTCAAGCGCCGGCGCTTCGCCGACCGGCCGGGGTTCTGCCGGGCCGGGGCCTGCGACGCTCAGCCCGCACCCGGCTCGCCAGTGTGCCGGCGCTTCTCTCCCATCATCTTGGCCCCAAGGAGCGACCCCGCCTGGCAACCCGCTGCAGACAGCGTCCGGCGCAGGAGGGTCTTGATGTCGATGTGTTGGTCAAATCGCCGGATGAAATCCGCGACTACCATGACAAGCGCGGCCGCGCCGCCGGGCTCGGGCGGGTAGAAAGCACCGACGCGAAGAGTGCTATGGAGCAGCTAAGTAACAGCTGGGGACTAACAGCTGCAGAGTAGCATAGGGTCGTAGCGAAAGGAACGTAAGGGCGGGCGAAACAGCCCTGCCGAGCGGTTCAGCGAGGCTATCATGCGTACCTTCCTCGTAATTGCGATCGTAAGGAAGCGGAGATCGTGGTTCAAAGAACCATGACCGTGTATAATGGAGCAACTATGGCGGAGGAATACCGATTACGGCTGCACATCGAACAAGTCGAAGACGGGCAGTACGTGGCAACTTGTGAGTCTTTACCGGGCCTTGTGGCGCAGGGAAGAACTGTTCAGGAGACGATTGAGATCGCGCAAGATGTCGCACGGAAGCTGGTAGAATCGTATCGCGATCATCAGGATCCGCTTCCTCCAACGCTCGCACCTGTAGAGCAGCAAGCGGATTTCGATGTTGCGGTTACCGCATAATGGGGCGGCTTTCCGGTTTCAATTATCGTGATGTGACGAGAAGGCTGAAACGATTGGGCTTCGAATTCGACCGTGGCGCACGTGGCAGTCATGAGATCTGGCGCAACCCTGAGACAAAGGCGCGAACCACTGTGCCGAATCATCCGGGCGATCATAAAGCAAGCCGTTATCGATGCTCTGGAGTGTCATTACGACAACGAGCAGGACATCCCACGCATTAATGGTTCAAAAGATGTTCCGAAAGGGCTTTTCACAAAAACTGTACGTCATGATCTCGGCATGGATATGGACGAGTTCTTCAAGGCCACCGACGAGTAAAGGGCCGGGAGTTTGTCGCGCATCGCCGACCCGCTACAGCCGGCGTCTGGCTGAGGCGGACCTTGAGCTCGATGTGTTGGTGAACTCGCCGGATGAAATCCGCAAGGATCAGGAGAAGTGCGAAAAGATTGCGCACAAGGCGCGGAGTTCCGGCTTTTCGCGAAGCGAACTGCGCATCGTTGAACGGGTACAGAAGGCATAGTATGAGTTCTTTACCGGACAAAACTGATGTACCACAGGCGACACGTGTAACAAGTACCGACGACACCTTGTCGGTTGATCTGCTCGATGGTCGAAGCGTGAGTGTTCCCGTCGAGTGGTATCCAAGGCTTGTGCATGCGGAGCAGAGCGAACGTGAAAACTGGCGATTCACCGGCAATGGGGAGGGGATTCACTGGCCCGACCTTGATGAAGATATCTCGATCGAGGCCCTTGTGTTTGGTATTCCTTCCCGGGAAAGCAGCCAATCATTGCGGAAGTGGCTCGAACACCGTAATCGCTAAGTCTCTGTCGACGAAACAGGTAGGGAGATGCCTCTCCCGCGCTTCAGCCGTGGCAGGCTCAAGCGCCGGCGCATCGCCGGCCCGCCGAGGGTTCTGCCGGGCCGGGGCCCGTGTCGTCCGGCCGGCTCGCCGCAGCGGCTCTCCACGGCTTTCGCTACCTGGCGCCAGGATAAGCCTGGAAGAGAAGGAGGTGGACTCGACAACACGTAAATCTCTTAACGTAACCCAGCGGGTGAAAGTCCCGTCCGGTAAAGGTTGGCAACCAGCCGGGAGCGAGTCTTGCGCGTTAGGGCGACCAAAGCGCGAAGCGTAGACAGCGAGTACAGAAGCCGTGTGATAGAGCCTCGAAAAAAAGGCAGTAGCGGGAGTCTCCGTGGTGGTAGCAGCGGGGGCAGCAGCAGGGTGTCGTAGTGCCTGACATCCGGCAACCGCCGGGGTCGAAGAGCAGGGCAAAGGTACAAGAAGGGTTACCCAGGAACCTGGGAGAGCTCATATTGCTCCATCTGTGAGGAAACCGCCACAGGGTGAGAAGCGGTATATGAAGTCAGACCCGGCCCGGCACAGTGATTGGGAGTGCCGAGGAGGCGGAGGTATCCGTGAAACAAAGGAAACAATCAGCAGGTGGTACCGGGAGCGAAGGAAACGAAGTGAACGGAACGGCGATGTGAGCAGTCTTAGCGCTCTCATAGTACCGAAGAAGCGGGGGAACCAAACCGCAGGGACCCTGCTGAGGAAAGGGGAGCGTCCGGTTGAAGAACCGCGGTTGGGAAACACGGAGGATACCCTGATGTCCGAAATCGAAGACAGCGTGTCAACGAAACAACAGCGGATAGCGGAAAATGCACGGAACCTTCCGGAGGCGAGCTTCACGGCCGTTGCGCATCACATCGATGTGGAGTGGCTGTGGGTAGCTGAACAACGAGTGAGAAACGACGGAGCTACCGGAGTCGACGGGGTGACGTCGCGAGAGTATGCGGAAGACAAAGGGGAGAAGCTGCGGAGGCTTGAACAGCGGATAAAGAGCGGGACATACCGGGCACCGGCGGTGCGGCGAGTGTACGTGCCGAAAAGCAAAACGGAGAAGCGCCCGATCGGTATACCAACCTATGAAGACAAGATCGCCCAAAAGGCGGTACAGATGGTGTTGGAACCGATCTATGAGCAGCAATTTCATGACTTCTCTTACGGTTTCCGACCGGGCAAGTCTCAGCACATGGCGTTGGACAGGTTGTGGCGGGAGGTGGTGCAGAAGCGGGTCAGAGATGGAGTGATCATGAGAATGATCGGCAAGTGGCTGCACGCGGGTGTGATGGAACGGGGAACGGTCGCGTATCCGAGGGCCGGCTCTCCACAGGGCGGAGTGATATCGCCGCTACTGAGTAACATCTATCTGCACGAGGTGCTCGACGAATGGTTTGTGAAGCAGGTGAGGCCGAGGATGCGCGGGAAGGCGGCGATGGTCCGGTTTGCCGACGATGCGGTACTGCTGTTCGAACGACGTGAGGACCTTGCGCGAGTCATGG
>SLBH01000172.1 GCA_007126415.1 Spirochaetales bacterium | reverse complement strand
TCGCCGATTTCGCCGGCGGTCTCGATGATGCCGCGGATGCTCTTGATCAGGTGCTGGTGATCGCCGAGTAGTTCACGAACCGTCTGGTCGTCTCCCACCTTCTCGCTTTCGGCTTCCTTGATCTTGGCATGCTTCTGGTAATCACCGAGCTTCGTAAGCGGGCGATGTCCGATCATGAGAATGCGCTCGGCGATCTCGTCGATCGACTCCGCGACGGCTTCGTAGATCTCCTGGAGCTTCTCGTGCAGCGGGAAAAACATCGGCCCCTCGAGGTTCCAGTGGTACGCGTGCAACTTCGCGTACAGGATCTGGAGGTCGGCCAGGTAGTGATTCAGTGCCTCGGCTGTCTTTGCGCTTCCATTCTTGTCGAGTCCAACGTCTGATACCATAGATCTTCTCCTATCGATTTGTGTTGTATGACCGCTCCTTAAAAATCGGAACGATTACTAATAAGGTACAACCTTCATTCTAAAACGTCAATCCTGTTCCTCGGCTACGCATGATTCGCACAACCCGTAGAACTCAAGGCGGGCGCGCGTCGCCCGATACGGACCGTTCTCGTTCAACCGCTCGGTGAGTTCTTCAACAGCGCTCATCGGCAGCTCGAGATCCACGATCGCGTCACAGCTTTCGCACACCAGATGGCAGTGCGGTGTTCCCACCGCCTCGTAGCGGTCGAATGTGCTGCCGCCCTCGATCTTCTCGATCGCGCCTTGCTCGACGAGGATGTGCAGGTTGCGATATACGTTTCCGAGACTCAAGCGCGGGAACTCGGCTTTGAGCTGATCGTAGATCCAGGCCGCCGTAGGATGCTCGTCGGTTGCGCGCAGAAGCTCGAGAATGCGATCGCGCTGTTTACTGCTGCGGAGCTTTCCGCCGGTTGTCATGCCGCTTCCTTCGCCTTAAGAATAGGAATGATTCCTATTAACTACGAATAAAATAGGCATTGCCGGAAGGATCGTCAAGCAAACGTTACCAGTTCACAAGGTTTGCGCCGTAGGTAAGTCCGGCGCCGAATCCGATCGTCATAAGCGCGTCGCCGCGCTTGAGAAGCCCTTTGGCGTTCATTTCGTCGAGCGCGAGCGGGATCGAGGCGGCCGAGGTGTTCGCGTATTCGTCCAAGTTGAGGTAGAAGCGCTCGGCCGGGATACCGAGCCGCTTAGCGGCCGCCTCGATAATCCGCCGATTGGCCTGGTGCGGCACGAAATAGCGGATGTCGCTGAACGTGAGGTTGTTGCGCTTGAGCATCTCCGTGATGGTGTCGACGATCGCGCGCACCGCGAAGATATATACCTTGCGCCCGTCCATCTGCAGCGCAAGCTCGCTGTCCGGCGTCTGTCCGGGGATATACGCGCAGCGCGTGCCTCCGCATGGACGCGACAACGCCTCGGCCCCGCTACCGTCGGAGCGCAGAATCGAGTCCACAACGGCGCTCGTGTTTGAGTTATCGGTTTGGGGCGAGACGACCACGGCTCCGGCTCCGTCGCCGAACAAGACGCAGGTGTTACGGTCGGACCAGTCCATGATCTTGCTGTAGACCTCGGTTCCGACCACGAGCACATGGCGCGCTGAGCCGGACTTCACAAATGCACGCGCGGTCTCGAGTGCGTACACAAAACCGCTGCAGACCGCCATGACATCCATCGCGCCGGCGTGCGATGCGCCGATCGCGTGCTGAACCACGCAGGCGGTGGACGGCAAGCCGATGTAGTCGGGGGTGGAGGTAGCGACCAGCACAAGATCGAGCTCGTCTGCCGCTAAGTTCCCGGCCGAGAGCGCACGCTGAGCGGCATGGACGGCAAGGTCCGAGGCGGCTTGGTCGGGCTCAGCGATATGCCGGTACGAGATTCCGGTATGAGAGTATATCCATTCGTCCGAGGTATCGACGAACTCGGCGAGCTCATGGTTAGACATCCGGCGAGGCGGGGCGTACGCGCCTACCGAGCGAATAAATGCTTCCACTCCTACACTCCTATTGGCTATTGGCCCTTGATTCTACGGTCGCATCCAAACGCGGTCAAGCCGAACGAGGTTCGAGGTGCAATGCGCGAGCTCCGGATTAACGGAACAGCTCGAGATTGCGCTCAACCTGGTCGTTTATCCGCTGCAGGTACGCGTTCATGCCCGACACACTCGCCCCGTCCGGCGTTGGGCCGGGGAAGCGCCGGATCGCCTCATCGAGGTTCTCCGGTTCGATAAACGAGCTAATCGGCGTGACGGTTTGATCCTCGCCGATGAGGCCGAGCGCGATATAGCCGTCGGCCAGTTCCGCGAGCCTCACCGTGCTGTAGCCGTGGAGATAGTCGCCGCCGCTTAGCTCAAGCTCCCCGAAAGGGCCCTCGATGAGCGAGAGCCCGGCGCGGCGATAGCGCTCAGGCACTGCGGTTAGCGCCGCTTCAATTGCTCCACCGGCCGGGGAACGCACCTCGCTCGAGGCACTGCTGTCGGGCCATGGTGCGTGCATCAGCACCGTCGCTACCTCCGCGCCGAGTTCCTCCGCGACGTAGTTTCCGGCGCGGGCGGTTTCGGCGAATCCCAGCGACCGCATGCGCTCGGCGTACGCGCGGTCCTCGAAGCCGGTAAAGGCGTGCTCCACGGCGGTGAAAACGAGCGCACGCTCGCCGGAAGCGATGATCTCGCGTTTCACCGCGCCCGCGATCTCGCGATCCGGAACGCCGTCCGCGAACACCATTTGCATTTTTTCGGGATTCTCTAGGTCCGGAGGGCGTTCGAGATGCCGGTAGGCCGGTTGCGCGTTGAGCCCTACCGCCCGCAGCGGAAGATCGCCCGGCTCGGTGCCTCGGTTGATGCGCCAGATCGCCTCGAGCAGCTCGACGTACTGCTCGTAGCCCCAGAGCACCTTACGGTTGAACAATAGGCGCTCCGCCTTTGTCCGATCAAACTCCTCGGTGGTAATCAGCTCGTCTATTTCGCTTTGGTCGGCCGCAAGCAGGTGGGTCAGGCCTATGCGCGATACCCCCGCGGCGTGCAGCGTATCGAGCGCCTCGGTCACGAACGCAACCTGCTCGCGCAAGCGCCCGTACTCCCCGAGAAAAACAACCGAGTGCTGATCGAACAGCCCGGCAAGGTACGTCTCGGGGGCTTGATGGTGCTCGCGCAGATACTCGGCGAGCTCCTCGACGCGGGCCGGGTCTATCTCGGAGCGTTCGAGGCCTGATCCTGCTCGCATGAGCCCAAACGGGTCGAGCACCAGGATCCCCGCGAAGATCAGCCCGGCGATCAGAAGCGCCTGCGGATTGCTGCGTGCCATCGGGGCCCAGTATAGCGCGTATCGCGCCGCTGAGCTACCGGTCGCCGCGGGGCGCAGCACCGGCGGGCCGGCACCGGACGCCCGGCAGCCCGGCACAGCAGCTCCGCGGGAGGCTTACGCGTGGTTTTGGGCCGGCGCGGCGGTGTTGACACCTCACAAGGCGCGTGCTACCGTTCGTGCCGAGTCTTCGCTTTAGGAGGCGGCGTTTGAAACGCGCTTTTCTGTTCCCCGGGCAGGGCGCCCAGTATCCCGGAATGGGTAAGGATCTTCACGACCACAGCGATGCGGTGCGGCGGTTGTTTGACGCCGCTTCGGATGCCGGCGAGATCAACCTGCGTCGGCTCCTGTTTGATGGCAGTGAAGAAGATCTCAAATCAACCGACAATACCCAGATGGCTATCACGCTCGTTAATCTGGCCGCCGCGACGGTTCTCGCCGAGCGTGGAATCACGGCGCACGCCTCCGCCGGGTTCAGTCTCGGAGAGTACGCGTCGCTGGTGCAGGCCGGCGTTTTGGCCTCCGAAGACGTGTTTGCGGTGGTGCGCCGTCGCGGACAGTGTATGGAGCGCGCGAGCCGGGACCTCGATGCGCGCTACGGCGGAACAGCCGGAATGGCTGCGGTATTGGGGCTTTCGTTCGACGAGGTCCGCGAAACGCTCGCGTCGCACGCGTTCGAGCAGGTGTATCCTGCCATTCATAACAGTCCGGTGCAGACCGTGGTCGCCGGTGCCGGTGAAGAGTTTGAACGCGCTCAACAGGTGTTGAAAGAGACCGGAGCAAGGCGCGTAATGCCTTTGAAGGTTTCGGGGCCGTTTCACACGCCGCTGATGGAGTCGGCGCGCGCGGAGTTCGCGGAATACCTCGAGACGGTCTCGTTTACAGACCCGGCGCTCCCGGTGTACTCCAACGTGACCGGCGCACGCGTCGCATCCGGCAAGGAAGCGCGCGAGCTGTGCATACGGCAGCTGGTTTCACCGGTGCTCTGGGTCGATGAGCAACGCAGCCTTGTCGCCGAGGGATACGATGAACTGATAGAGGTAGGGCCCGGAACGGTACTCGGCGGGCTCTGGAAGGCGTACGCAAAGGCCGCGGGCACCGACTCGGTGATCTGTCGTCCGGCCGGCACGGTCGAAGATCTTGCCGGCATCC
>SLBH01000074.1 GCA_007126415.1 Spirochaetales bacterium | reverse complement strand
GCGGTCCGAAGCGCGATCGTTGACGGTGGGCTCGGCAAAGTGTTAGCTTAGCCTAATTACTGCAAGGAGAACACAACAAGATGAATTTATTGGAACTCCGGGATTTGTGCTCGGCGGTGCATCCGGAGGGCTCGGAAGAGGGCATAGCGATCCTCAAGGGCGTAGACCTTGAGGTTAATCTTGGTGAAATACACGTTCTCATGGGCGCAAACGGCTCGGGTAAATCGAGTCTCGCGCACTTGCTGATGGGGCATCCTAACCATCGCATTACCGGCGGCGAGATGTTGCTCGACGGGCAGGACCTCAGCGAGATGGAGCCCGATGAACGCGCGCGCGCCGGGCTGTTTTTGGCGTTTCAGTACCCGCATGCCATTCAGGGACTCCCGGTAGGCACCTTTCTCAAGGCTGCGGCAGAGGCGCGACGCGGCGAGGAGCTGTCGTTTCGCGTCTTCAAGCGCGAGCTCGACGACGTCATGGGGCGGCTCGGTATCAGCAAGGAGTTTCTCGGACGTTCGCTGAACGACGGGTTTTCGGGCGGCGAGAAGAAGCGCAACGAGATTCTCCAGATGCACCTGCTGCAACCGCGTCTCGCGATGCTCGACGAGACCGACTCCGGCCTCGATGTCGACGCGCTGCGCCTCGTGTTCAAGGATATCAGGGAGATCGCATCGCCCGAGAACGCGTTCTTGGTGATCACGCATTACGACCGCGTGCTGGACTATATCAACCCCACGCACGTGCATATCATGCGCGACGGCAGGATCGTGAAATCCGGCGGCGCAGATCTCAGTAAGCGCATCGACGAGTACGGTTTCGAGTCGGTTTTGGCCGAGGAGGGTGTCCATGAGTGACGCCGGTGCCGATTTCGAGATCGCGGACATCAACAAAGACTACGAGCGGCTATACGGCTTTCACTCCAACACCGAGTATATGGCCGGGCGCGAGCGCGGGTTGAGCGAGGAGGTGATCCGCGAGATATCGGCGATAAAAGAAGAGCCGGACTGGATGCTCGAGTTTCGCCTCCGCGCGCTCGCCGAGTTTAACAAGATGCCCGACCCCACCTGGATGGACCAAAGCGTGTTCGAGGAGATCGATTACGCCGATCTATACTACTACGCGCGCGCAGCGGACAAGAAATACAACGACTGGGACGATGTCCCGGAAGACATCAAGGAAACCTTCGACCGCCTCGGCGTACCGGAGGCCGAGCGTAAGTTCCTCGCCGGCGTATCGGCGCAGTTCGAGTCTGAGGTGGTGTACCACCACATCCAAGAAGAGCTCACCAAGAAGGGCGTGATTTTCCTTGATTTCGATACCGCGGTCAAGGAGCACGGCGATCTCGTGCAGCAGTACATCGCTACGCTCGTTCCGCAGTCCGACAACAAGTTCGCGGCACTGAACTCGGCGGCCTGGTCGGGCGGTAGCTTCGTGTACGTACCGCCGGGGGTAAAGGTTGAGATTCCGCTTCAGGCGTATTTCCGGATCAACGCCGAGAGCATCGGGCAGTTCGAGCGCACCATCATCATCGCCGACAAGGGCTCATCGGTGCATTACATCGAGGGCTGCACCGCTCCGGTGTACTCCAAGACCGCGTTTCACACCGGCGTGATCGAGCTTTTTGCGCTCGAGGGCGCCTACCTTCGCTACACCACAATTCAGAACTGGTCGAACAACGTCTTGAATCTCGTCACGCAGCGCGCGCGGGCGCACAAGAACGCTACCGTAGAGTGGATGGACGGCAACCTCGGCGCCAAGACTACGATGAAGTATCCGGCGGTGTTCCTCGCCGAACCGGGCGCGCGCGGGCGGGTGCTCTCGATCGGCTACGCCAACAAGGGACAGCGGCAAGACGCCGGTGCCAAGATGATTCACGCCGCGCCGCATACAACGTCGTCTATCACCGCCAAATCCATCTCACACAACGGCGGACGCAGCTCGTACCGCGGGCTCGTGAAGGTGCTCAAGGGCGCCTCGCACGTGAAGACCGATGTGGAGTGCGACGCGCTGCTGCTCGACGATTTCTCGGAGTCCGACACCTACCCGACGATAGACGTCAAAGAGAAGAACGACGTCAGCGTGATGCACGAGGCGACGGTCGGGAAGGTGAGCCCCGAGACGGTGTATTACCTCATGAGTCGCGGCATCAAGGAAGAAGACGCGTTGTTGATGGTGGTCAACGGGTTTCTACAGGAGTTTACGAAAGAGCTTCCGATGGAGTACGCGGTAGAGCTCAATCGCCTTATTCAGCTCGAGATGGAAGGATCAATTGGGTAACCGCGATGGTAATGGCAAGTTTAGCAGATAAGCCGATTCATCGGCTCACGATACACGAGGTGCTGCACGAGCTTAAGCGTGAGAACCCCGCCTCGTACGTTTCGCAGGAACAGCTTGCGGCGCTCGAGCGCGCGCTCGAACTACCGCTTCCCGGCGCACCCGACGAGGCCTGGCGCCGCGTGCCGTACGACGGGTATAACTTCAACGAGCTCACGCTCGCCGCTGCGGTGATTCAGGCCGAGGGCGAGCACGTCACGCGGCTTACGCGACACGACCGTGCCGCCGACGCGGCGTGCGGGCGATTCTTGAAGGCCTACGGGGCGCTGTTTGAGAAGCGCCGCAAGCGTAACAAGAGCCGCGCAAACGACGTAACCGAAAACAAGCTGTACTCGTTCAACGAGGCGCTCAGCGGTGACGCCTACTTCGTGCATGTTCCGAAAGGCACCGTCGTCGAGCGCCCTATCAAGATTACGATGGAACAGCCCGAGACAAAACGTATCAGTCTTCCGGTGGTGTTTCTGCACATCGAGGCCGGCGCGGCTGCCGACGTAATAATCGAGCAACGCGGTGAGCCGCAGGCCGACGGTACCGCGTGTGTGGTGTTAAAGGGGCTCATTGAGCGCGACGCGCGCCTTTCGCTCCTTCGGCTGCAGAACGTGTCGGAACGCGCGCGCTTTTTCGGTTTTGACCGCGTCATGATCGAGGAGAACGCAACGCTTCGCGCCGACGGAGTTACAATCGGTGCTGCGGTTTCGATGCTCGAGGGGCTCTACAGCCTGATGGGAGCCGAGAGTCGCGCCGAGCTGCGCGAGCTAAGCGGCGCACGGGGAACGCAGTTCAGCGGCATGAAGCTCACGGTTGAGCACAATGCGCCGCACAGCTTCAGCGATGCCGCGGTAAAGACGGTGCTCGACGACGCATCGCGCGGGATGTTCACCGGGAATATTAAGATTCCGGCGGGCTCGCCGCATTCACAAGGCTATGAAGAGCACCGTACCTTGCTGCTCGGTGACGAGGCTCACGTGCAGTCGATCCCGCAGCTCGAGATTATCGAGAACAATGTACGCTGTTCGCACGGCTCTACCGTAACATCTACCGTGGACGACGACCTGTTCTATCTTCGCTCGCGCGGGTTAGACGCTGCCTTCGCGACGCGCTTGTTGATCTCGGCGTTCTATCAGGACGTGCTTCAGCGTATGGACCTCCCGACGCGCAACGACGAGGCACGCAGCATGATCATGAAGCCGCTGCGCGAGAAAACCGGGCTTGAGTTTGATTCAACCGAGGTTTGGTAGTAGCTTTCCCAGGGAGGAGTGAAGTGAACCACTCAACATTACACACCGCATCTTACGACGCAAGCTCGCTCGAGCTCGATGTGAGCGCGTTGCGCGCGCAGTTTCCGATTCTCAAGCGAAGCATGCGAGGTAAGCGTTTTTCGTATCTCGACAACGGCGCCACCTCGCTCAAACCCGAGGCGGTGATCGCGGCCGAGAGCCGCTACTATAGCGAGCTCTCGGCGAACATCCACCGTGGAGTGTATGAGTTCAGCGAGCAGGCTACCGTGGAGTACGATCGCGCGCGAGAGAATGTTGCGCGCTTCATCGGCGCCGATCGCAACGGAAGCGTGATCTTCACCAAGGGGACCACCGAGTCGGTGAACGTGGTGGCCTACGGCTGGGCACGCAAGTATCTCGGCCCCGGCGACGAGATCGTGACAACCGAGCTCGAGCACCACGCCAACCTCGTCCCGTGGCAGGAAGCCTGCAAGGCCACCGGAGCACGGCTGCGCTTCATTCCGGTGAACCCGGATGGGTCGCTGCAGCTCGACGGTCTTGAAGCGGTGATCGGCGAGCGCACCAAGCTCGTTGCAATCACCGCGATGTCGAACGTCACCGGCTACATGCCGGACCTCAAACGCGTTATCGAGCTCGCGCATGCGCGCGGGGCACGCGTGCTTGTCGACGGGGCGCAGTACGTTTCGCACCATCCGGTGAATGTTTCGACTCTCGGCTGTGATTTTCTGGTGTTCTCGGGACACAAAATGTGCGGGCCTACCGGAATCGGCGTGCTGTACGGCAAGAACGATGTGCTCGAGGCGATGGACCCGTTGATCTACGGAGGCGATATGGTCTCGAAGGTCAAGCGCGACGAGGCGAGCTATAAGCCGGTGCCGGACAAGTTTGAGGGCGGCACCCCAAACATCGCCGGGGCTATCGCGCTCGGCGCGGCGATTGATTTTCTCAGCGAGGTCGGCATGCAGCGCATCGTTGAGCACGAGCGCGTGTTGCTCGAGTATCTCGCCGAGCGCGCCTCGCGGGTAGACGAGCTTGTGAGCTACGGGCCTGAAGACCTCTCGGCTAGGGGCGGCATCTTTTCGTTCAACTACGGCGATGTGCACCCGCACGACGCCGGGGCGCTGCTCGATCAAGAGGGCGTGGCGGTGCGCACCGGCTTTCACTGCGCGCAGCCGCTTATGAAGGTGTTTGGGGTCACCGGTACGGTGCGCGCCTCGCTCTATCTTTACAACACCACCGACGACATCGACGCCTTGATCGATGGGTTGGCACGCATAAAGGATGTGTTCGGGTAATGAGCCTTGAAGACGATCTGTACAAAGAGATAATCCTCGAGAACTACCGCTCAAAGAAGAACCGCCGCAAGATCGAAGGTGCAACGCTTCACGCCGAGGGCGCGAACCCAAGCTGCGGCGACGATCTGGAGCTTTTTCTCAGCATAGAAGACGGCGTGGTTGCCGATGCCTCGTACGACGGGGTAGGGTGTTCGATCTGCTGCGCCTCGGCCAACTTGTTGTGCGAGTCGCTGCACGGGCGCTCCACCGCCGACGCGCAGCGAATTCTCGGGCAGTTCAAGGGCATGTTGCTCGACGAGCTCGAGCCCGAGTTTGAAGACGAAATCTCCGACCTTGAGGCGATGCAAGGCGTGAAGCATTATCCGGTGCGCATCAAGTGCGCGTTGTTGCCGTGGAATACCTTGGAGGGACTGCTGGATGGCGTACAATAAAGACGAGCTACTCGATAGGATCCGCCCGGTAATAGATCCCGAGCTGGGGTTCTCGATCGTAGACCTGGGACTGGTGTATGACGCGGTGCATAACGACGACGGTTCGGTCGATGTAACAATGACGCTTACCACGCCGATGTGCCCGCTCGGCCCACAGATCGCGAACGAGGTGATAGATACCCTCCAGGCCGATGAGCAGATCACCAGCGCGCGGCTACACTGGAGCTTCGAACCGCCCTGGAATCCGCACGAGATGGCGAGCGAAGAGGTCAAGTGGGGGCTCGGGCTGTTCTCGTGACTCGCCGTTCCCACCCGGCCCGCGTGCAAGCGGCACGCGGGTGACATTTGACATCGATTGTAGCGTGGTGCTATAGTCCCGACATGAAACTCACGCATCGTGAAATTCCGGTTGAGCTTCTGCGGAAGCTGCCGGCAGGAATCAAGATCGTTAATCGAGGCGGTGAAGAGTTCCTCGTGATCGAGGACGTTCGCTGCTCGCAAGGTCACAGCCTTGCGGTGGATTCGGTCCGTATTCACGGTGAACCCTCAATTAAGCTGCATGTAAAGGTCAAGGAAGACGAGGGCTCAATCTTTGTCGACGCATTCTGGGGCAGTCACGCAAAGCTGTTCAGCTTCCTGCCGAGCGAGGTAAGCGGAAACATAATTGTCGAGGCGTCGTGCCCCACCTGCGGTGAAAGCCTTATGGAGAAGCGCGAATGCGTGCTCGACGATTGCGAAAGCACCGACAGCATCCTGCTGCGCTTACCAAACGGGCGTGATGAAATTCACGTCTGCGGCCGTTTGGGCTGTCCCGGGCACGAGATCAAGCTTGCCGAGCTTCCGGCGCACGTCAGTAACGTTGTGAGCGAGATCAACTTCTTCGGCGCGCGGTTCGACGAGATGTTCGGTGACATCTGAGCCACAGTCGAGCGTTACACGCACCGTATAACGGCACCCGAGCAGTGAGCGCCAAACAAGACCGCACGCAACGCCACGCGCCTCCTCAGAAAAGAAAGTCCGGCAAGTCGGAGCCTGAGGGAGCGCCTTCGATTGATCTCGCGATAACGGCGGCCGGCCGGCCGTCGGATCCGCGCATCACCCGCTGGGTGGAGCTGGTGGTTCGGTTGATCGCCGAGTCTCCGTACCTACGCAAGCACCGCCCGCGCGTGTACATCGTGGTAAACCCGGCCGCCGGGGGCTTCGCGCGGCGCAAGCGGTTCGCGGCGCATCTTGCCGGGCTGGAACACGCGGTTGAGCGCTACGCGGCGTGCGACCCCGCCACCCAACCCGAGTGGCTGTTACTTGAAAGCCGGTATCCCGGCCACGCAACCGAGATCGGTAAGGCGGTGGTGCGCGAGGTGGAGCGCAACCGCAGTCGCGCGGTCTTGATCACCGCCGGCGGCGACGGAACTCATAGCGAATGCATCGGGCCACTGTTGGACCTCAGCGGCAAGCCGCTGAAGCATCTTGCGGTGTTCCGCCTGCCGATGGGTAGCGGGAACGACGGCGCCGACGCCGACTCAATGGCACACGCCTGCAGCATGCTGCCCCGGCTGTCGAAGATCGGACATACCGCCGCGGTGCGGGTGACACCCCGCAACGCCTCGAGCCGATACTCGCTCAACATAACCTCAATCGGAATAGACGCGTTCGTGACGCATACCACCAACAAGCTCCGCAAACGCCTTCCGGGCGACACCTACAAGGCGGTCGCCGATCTCGCAACGCTGTTCTACGAGCCGATCTACAAGGTGGGCCACATGAGTGCGGTGTTGCGCTCGCGTGACCGTAAAGAGCCGTTGACGCTTGCGGGCAACTTCATTCTCTTTGCGATCGGCGTGTCGGGGCACCGCTATTACGGCGACCATAAACGCATCCTGCCGAGCGACGACAACGTGTGCGCAATTCGCACCGTGAACCTCCTCCGCAAGCTCATGTTGAAGAAGCTCATCTACAAAGGCGAGCACATCTATCAATCTAACGTGGAGATGGCGAGTGCCGAGAGCGTTGAGATTCGCTACGACCGTTCCGCACCGCTACAGGTGGACGGCGAGGGCAGGTGGCTCACGCCCGCCGACTTTCCGGTGATGTTTGAACGCACCGAGCCGGTTTTGCAGGTGTTGAAGGTTCCCGAGTGACTGCAGCGCCGAACGGCCGCTGATTTAGAGGCATGCTTAGGGAAAGTCGTAGAAGTAGCCTTCTTTTGCAAACCCTTTGATGCCGTGACGGCGGATATCGTCTGAGTGCTCGCGCCAGTTGTCGCCGTAATGCATCAACAGCACGCGACGCTTGATCTCTATCGGGAGCGTCGCGATCTCCTCGACCGATGCGTGAATGCCGCCGGTCCAAAACTGCGCGTCGTGGAAGATGCGCTCGAATCCGAAACGACGATCGTAGGTCTCAACGAGCTCGGGGTCAAACTTGGTATCACCGGTGAACAACACGCGGTCGTCGATCACGACACCGACGCAGTAGTTGCTTTGCTCCCAAGAGCCGGACTGCTCCGGAAAGTGGTTGGTGCGTACCAGCTTTAGGTTGATTGAGCCTACCTGTATCTCGCGCGTGTCGCGCGCGTACTCGGCGAGCGGTTGCGGGCGCAGCACCTCCCACAGATCCTCGAACGCAAGCCCTTTGCCGTCGTCTCCTACCTCGTTGAACTCCGCGCCACCGCGCAACGACTGGTCCCAGAGAATTTCCTGATACTCGGCGGTGATGACGATTTGCGGTTTGCGTTTGGTGACGTAGCGTCCGAGCAGCATCGCCTCCTCGAGCCCGCCGATGTGATCGGAGTGCGAGTGCGTTATCAAGAAGGTCTGTATATCGGCCACCGAGAGCCCGTTGCGGCGCAGCGCGGGCGGTGCCTTGGTGCCGCAGTCTATCATCACGTGGTCGTCGCCTTTGATAATCAGCACGTTGTTCTGGTTCAGTTGCCTCGCGAACGCACTGCCGCTCCCGAGGAAGAAGATGCTCAGCGTACCGTCGTTGGTAAGCTCAAGATGTTTAGCATGGTTTTTGCGCGCGCGCATCAGCAACCTTTAGATGTAGTGTACGAGCAGGTTACTCAGAGTCTATCGATTGCAATCGAGAAAATCAATGTAATCGCAACTCTTGTGTTCATAATTTCTTGAAGACGAACTGCGGAACCTCGCTGCGGCATGCACCACGGTAACAGTAGCGCAGCTGATCGGACGCAAGCTGGATGGTGTTGTTCGGGAGCCGGTCCCACGGCAGGTGCTCCGGCGTCTCGAGCTGGTGAAACTCGCCATGGGTAACCATCACCGCGCAGTTGTACCCGTCCTCGTATAGCGCGCTGCCGTAGGCCTGCGGAAGCACCGGCGTGCGGCTTAACAGCAACGCAGCTCGTGTTTCGGCCCAGAGCGCGAGCGCTCTTCCGGTGGGGGTAGGATGATCGAAGGTGTCGGCCGGCACCGCCACAAAGTCTTCGTTCTCTGCATCGATCCAGCCGCCGTTGCGCTTGAAGCGTTGCATCCCGCCGAGGAGCGCCTCGAGGTCTTGTGTTTGCTCGGCTGTACGGCCGGGAGCTTCTGCTTGGCGCTCCTCGAGGAGAAAGCTTGCGAGAAGCGCGAGCGCGCCGTAGTCTTCAAGAAACTCCTGACGCTGCAGGCGTCCGCCGATCGAGCTGTGGGCGAGGATGTCCGCTTGGTAGTGCTCGCTCATCAGCGCCGCGAAGATCTCGCTTGCGCGCGAGACCCCGTCGTCGGCAATACCGTAGCGCCCGGCGTGCAGCAGCGCGATTGCCGCGAGCGCGTTCCAGCTTGTAACACGTTTGCGATCTACCGCCGGCTGCTCGCGGCCGCGCCGCCGCTTGAGCAGCCGCTCCTCGATCTCGGCGAGCTTGCGGAGCTCGGACTCACGAAAGCTCGAAGCGTCGGAGCCCGCGTCGCTACCGTCGGCGTCGTCCCCGCCGCCCGTGTCGGCGGAGCCGGGCTCGTGGCGCACAAGGTGGTTTCGTCCTTCGAAATTGCCCGCTTTCGAAACGGCGTAACGACGCTCGAATAGCTCGAGCTCCGAGGCGCTCAAGGCCTCCTCGAGCTCACCGTAACTCCAGAGGTAGGTTTCCCCCTCTTCGTGGTCGGTGTCGGCGTCGTGCGCCGAGACGAAGAGCGTGCCGGAGCGAAACGAGTCCTCGAGGCACCGCACCACACCGACGGCGGCTTCGCGGTAGCGCCGGCGGCCGAAGCGGTGATACGCGAGGCTCAAGTTCCAGAGCATCATCGCTTGGTCGTAGAGCATCTTCTCGAAGTGCGGGATCGTCCAGTTCCGGTCCACACAGTAGCGATAGAACCCGCCCTGCAGGTGATCGTGCAGACCGCGTTCGAGCATCGCGTCAAAGGTGTGCTCGATGCCGCTCCGTAGCGGCTCCGAGAGCGGTTCGGGCTGATACATCAAAAACAGCAAGCTCGAGTGCGGTGGGAACTTGGGGTCCCCGGCGAGCCCTCCGTGCGTGTGGTCGAAGCGCGCCGCGATCTCGTCGCTGAGGCCGGTCAGGTCGGCGGGAGCGGTCTCGTCGGCTGCGCGTTGGAGTGTGTCCTGAAATGAAAGCGGGCGCAGCGAAGCGCGGTTTTGATCGTAGAACGAGCGCACCTTCTGCAGAATCTCGACGAACCCCGGCATGCCGGCGCGTGCGTGCGTGGGGGCGTAGGTCATCGCGAAAAACGGTTCGAGCGACGGCGAGAGAAAGGCGTTCAGCGGCCAGCCGCCCTGTCCGGTCGTTGCGACCAAGAACTGCATCATTACCTGGTCGATATCGGGGCGCTGCTCGCGGTCTACTTTTATCGGCATGAACCACTTATTGATATACGCCGCGACATCGGGGTCGGAGAACGCCTCGGCGGCCATGACATGGCACCAGTGGCAGGTTGCATACCCCACCGACACGAACAGAATCCGGTCGGTCTCGCGGGCGTACTCGAGTGCCTCGTTACTCCACTCTTGCCACCAAACTGGGTTGTCTCGGTGCTGGTAGAGATACGGCGATATCGCTTGGTCAAGGTTGTTTTGTGAAAAACTCATCTTTGGAAAATACTAACGCGAGTATCAGAAAGGAAATACGTACTCGAACTGCGGTCGCTCGCCGGGCTCTATCGAGCTGAGGTCGAGGTAGGGAATCTCGTACTCCTCGCCGGTATGCGGATTAACGAACTCGCGCGGACGCACGGTACCGGTGATCGTGACCCAGGCATCGTCCTCCGGCAGCGCCCGGCCGTTGGCGCGCGTCATGAACCCCAGTAGCGCCGCGTCGGCGCTGCAGCACCACATCAGCATTCGCCCGATCAAGAACTCATCCTCCGAGAAGCCCGACTCGCGATGGACGAACCCTTCAACGCTTACCTCTCGCCCCTCGAGCGCGTGCATCTCGTCGTAGATTCGGTTGTAGAGGTCATAGTAGTTTTTGCTCTCTATCACTATTGCTCCGCTTTCGGGGAGCTCGGCTGCGTCTGCGCTTCCGAACCATTGCTCAGGCGACGGCGCGGCCGAGGCACCCGGACTGCGGTCCTCAACGCGATCGGCGCCTTCCGGGCCGGACGGCGCGCGGTCATCCTGTGCCCGTCCGCCCTCGGCCTGCAGGGAGCCGGGGACCGAGGAGCCTTGCGAGGGCGCGGGCTCGGATACCCCGCCGAACTCTCCGCCGCCGAATGCGCCGCGCGACGGGGTGTACTCGATTCCGATGCCGGCGAACAGTAACGGTACGAGAAAGACCAGAAACCCATGCCCCGCAGGGAACCGTCGACCCCGCAGGATAACGATGATCTGTAACGCGATCACGAGAAACAGCGCGAGCGTGCCGCTCAGTACAAGCGGGAGTTCGCCGGAGGCGAGTATCCGCTGCGCCGCTCCGCTTCCCACTACATACAACAGCCCGGCGAGATACAGCAGCAAGATCGCAAACCAGGCAAACGCTGCGGCAGAGAGCTCCGGCTGCTGAAGGCCCTGCCGCGAGGCGTGTGGGGAGTTCTGCGGGGAGTTTCTGCGTGGTTTCGATGCCATCTGTTTGATAATCTCCGTTATCCCGCCGTTCCGGCGGCGCTCAATAGATCCGCTACCGGCAATAATAGCACGCCGATCAGCAACAACACGAGAACCGCAATCGCGGCGGCCGCACGACTGCCGAGCACCCGACGCAGCGCGATCAGATTGGCCCCGCGCACCGTGAAGGCCGCGATTACGAACGCAAACACCGCTACAAGCGGCGCCTGGCCGCGAAACAAAACCGCGATCACCGCGACGCCGCCCACCGGAGGAGAGATCGCCACCGCAAGCGTACACGCGAGAAGTAGCGCCGGCGCAGGGTTGGCGTGCAGCCACTGCGCAACCGTGAGCGGCGTAGCGACGTGCAGCGCGAGCGCGACGAGCCCCGCAAGAATAAACACCCGTAGCCCGTGGTATAGCTCGAGGCTTGCACGCGAGGCGAACGCCCCAATAGACTCGATAATCCCGGTCTCGGCGCGTTCAGACTCATCGCGCAGGCGCGGAACGGCGTCCGGCTGCGCGGCGCCGCGCCGGCTCCCAACGCTGTCGGCTCCGGCGCCGATGAGCCCGCCCGAGACTACGAGCTCAAACATAACGACCGTCGCGAGGATCGTGAACGCGCTGAGAGCAATCATGAGGATTGCAGCGCCGGTAGAGTCGCGGAACACCCACACCAACGCGGTAAGCTGCGCCGGGTGAAGCGCGGTTGCGGTCAGAGCCGCGGCCGCGACGGCGGTAGGGTGAACGGCGCGTTGTGTGGGCGCCGCGTCGGTGCTGGAGCCGGTGTGGGCCGTAGCAGCCGCGCGAGCCGTACTGGTGGTATCGGCGCCGCCGTTGGCGCCGGCGCGCTCGGCAACTTCGCGCACGCGGGCGGGCCCGACAAACGGCCCGAGCGCCAGCCCGGCGGCGACGGCCTTAAGCGGCGCGGCGCCGAGCGCTGTGCTCAAGAGCGGCGTCTTGATCAGCACCGCGCCCGCGGCGTTCCAGAGCGCGGCAAACACCAAGAACGCGAGGGCACGGAGAACCAGCGAGGTGTAGCGCGCCGAGAACAGCAATAAGGGCCGAAACTCGGCGGTTTCGGGCAGCATTCGTAACCCAACAAAGATCGCCACAACGGTGGTGTAGATAACGACGGTGAAAACTATGGCGGCTCTGTTGGGGTGCGCGCCCATCGGTGTATCGGTGCTCACGACTCGGGTAGACCTAACGCTTCAAGACCGAAATCGGCAAGGTTTTGGTAAGCATGCTTCTGCATCTTACCGGAGACGAAGTTCGAACGCAACGGCGACGAAGAGAGCAGAGAAGGAATGCAGAGAAGCAGAGCAAGGATATGTGTCGGTCCAGGAGCGCCAATATTGACAACGCGAACCGGACAGCGCATTGTATGTATATGTCGATCCCGAAGCGAGACAAGGAAGGGCTTTTCACCTACAGCGACTATCTCACCTGGCCCGATGACGAACGCTGGGAATTGATCGACGGGGTGGCCTACGATATGAGCCCCGCACCGGAGCGGCGTCATCAAGGGGTGCTCGCTTACCTCGCGTCGTGCTTTGTTAATCACTTCGAAAACGAAGCCTGTAGTGTTTATATCGCCCCGTTCGATGTTGTTCTGCCCAACTCGGAACACGCCGTCAAGGAGGAGGAAAGCGCTAACGTCGTTCAGCCGGATCTCGTAGTGGTCTGCGACTCCTCGAAACTAACCACCCGCGGGTGCACCGGCGCGCCGGACTTTGTTCTCGAGATCCTCTCCCCGTCGACGGCGTTCAAGGACATGGACGACAAGCTTCACCTCTACGAGCGCCACGGCGTCCGCGAATACTGGATTCTCAATCCTGCCAACGATACACTTATCGTGTATTCGGTACTGCCTGCGGCAACCGAAAACACGAGTTCTTCGCACGCTCCGCCGCTCCCGGTGAAGTACTGCAAGCCGGTTCTCCACACTTCCGATGAGGTGGTTTCTCCTCGCGTCTTTCCCGAGCTCTCTATTGATCTCACCCGCGTGTTCGAGCGCGACCGCGACCGTAACCCGGAGTAGGTGAGACGGAGTAGGCGAGGCGGCCGAGAGTGAGCGGGCCTTCGCCCCGCCTTCGGCCCGCGGGGTGCAGATTGCGTGGCGCTGTGATAATCTCACCGCATGACTGAAGACCGATATACGCGCCACCGGCCGTTACTATCCGAGGAGGGCTGGGAACGTCTCTGCGGCGCGCGCATCTTGATTGCCGGAGTAGGAGGGCTTGGCTCGCACGTACTCGGTTCGCTTGGGCGGCTTGCGCCGCTTGTGCTCGAGCTGTGGGACCCCGGCGTTACCGATGAGCCCGACCTCAATCGTCAGGTTCTCTACGGACCGCAGGATCTGGGGCGCAACAAGGTTGAAACCGCGGCCGAGCGCCTCTGCACCCAGAACCCCGAGCTTAAGATCACCGCTTTTGCAGAAGCGCTCACGGTGGAGCGCTTTGCGGAGACGCGGAGCGCAGCGGATGCTCCCGAGGTGGACGTTGTGTTCGACTGTCTCGACAGTTTCAGTGCGCGCGCGGGGCTCGCCGATATCCAGTTGCGCTACGAACTGCCGGTGTTTCACGCCGGTGTAGAGGGCTGGTACGGTCAGGCGAGTTCCTTCTTGAGCGCCGCGCACTCCTACGAGCAGGTCTTCGGCAAAGGGTTTCGTGAGATACCGCCGGCCGGTAAGCCGATCTTTGCGCACGTGGTTGCGGTGCTCGCCGCCACGCAGGTTTCTGAGTTTCTCTCGTGGTGTGAAGACCCTGGGCGCACGCCGCTCTCTCACACGTTGCTGCTCTACGATGGGCGCTCGAGTACGATCGATAAGATCGCCCTTGACAACTCTGAGCAATGAAGGCAGGTTTAGGCCATGAGTTACGAGGTTGAGAACGCGGGACAGATGACCGCGGTACATGTCACGGTGTTTGGGCCGCTTACCGATATCTTTTCCGGAAACCGTTTCCCTGCTACCGTTACGCTTCCGGCAACGGCCGATGAGCTACGCGAGCAGCTCGTTGAGCAGTACCCGGTGCTCGCCGACCATCGCTTTCGCGTCGCGGTTGATGATGTGTTGCCGGCCTCTAGTAGCCCGGTACGCGAGGCCGCCGAGATCGCGTTGCTTCCGGCGTTTGCGGGCGGCTGAGCCTTGGGGGCGAGCAAGCGTATGCAATCACACGTACAGTTTGAGAACGACGAGCTGTTGGTGCAGGGTGGCGTGCCGGTTGCGGCCTTGAGCGAGGTGCTCACGCGCTGGGCTTCGCTTCCGCATCTGGGGGCGCACTCGGTGTTTCTTGGGCAGGTGCGCGCCGACCGGCACCCCGAGGGTGTGGTGAGCGCAATTGAGTTTAGCGCGCACGAGAGCATGGCCGAGCGAGCGCTCCGCGAACTCGCCCCGCGCGTCGCCGCGGAGCACACCGCTGAAGGGGTTCGCGTCTTTCTGCAGCACGGGCTCGGCGCGCTCGAGGTCGGCGAGGTGCCGGTGATTATCGCGGTTGCAACCGGCCACCGCGCCGAGGCGTTTGCCGTCTGCCGCGGCATCCTCGAGGCGCTTAAGAGCGAGGTGCCGATCTACGGCAAGGAACTGTTCGGCCGGCAAGGCCACCGCTGGAAAGTAAACACCTGAACCGACGCCGCTTACGCGGCAGAGTAGCCCTAGGGCTCCGCTTGCCTGCGCTCGAGAAGCGCATCGTAGAGATCGAGCGTTTTGCGCGCGATCGCCCGCCAGCTGAAATGCTCTTGAGCTCGCGTGCGCCCGGCCTTACCGAAGCGCTCGGCGAGTTTGGGGTCGCGGGCCACGCGGTTGATTGCCTCGGCGAGCCCGCGCGAGAACTTCTGCGGGTCCTGCGGAATGAAGGTGCCCGGCTCGAGCTTCAGATCCACCAAGAGCCCGGTCTCGTCGGGCAGTACTACCTCGGGGATGCCGCCGATAGCCGAGGCCACAACCGCGGTTTCGCAGGCCATTGCCTCTAAGTTAATGATCCCGAACGGCTCGTAGACCGAAGGACAGCAGAACACGCGCGCGTGCGAGTAAAACTGGATTGTTTCGTCGCGCGGTAGCATCGTGTCTACCCAGATGATCCCGTC
>SLBH01000209.1 GCA_007126415.1 Spirochaetales bacterium | reverse complement strand
GCGAGAACTTCCGAGCGCTGCACGCGCAAGGGTTCTGGCGACACTCGCTCGCGGTTGGGGTTGCGAGCAAGCTGATCGCAAAAAAACGCGAGATGTCTTCCAAGGACCTCGAGGAGTACTTCATCGCCGGGCTTCTGCACGACATCGGCAAGATACCGATGAACGCCGTGTTCGAGGATGAGTTCCTCGAGGTGATGGCGCATTCCGACCGCGGGCGTACGGCTTTGTACCGCACCGAGCGCGAGGTTCTGGGGCTCGATCACGCCGCGGTGGGACGGATGATCGCGAAGACCTGGAAACTCAGCCCCGAGGTCATCGACGCTATCTCGGCGCATCACGAGCCGCTTGAATACGACGGTCCGCATAAGGACGTGGTGTATACGGTAGCGCTCGCGAACCATTTTGCGAATATCGCCGAGATCGGATTCTCCGGTGATCGTTATCCGGAGGCTCTCCCTGAGGAAGTCGCCGCTCATCTCAACGTGGATGTGGCGTATCTCGACCGTATCGAGGACACGATTCACGTCGAGATAGAGAAAGCCGCGGTCTTTCTGCGTATTGCCGAGGTCAAAGCGTAATGCTGGTGGAGTTCTGGGGGGTGCGCGGCTCGATCCCGAGCCCGGGCCCCGACACCGTGGAATACGGCGGTAACACCTCCTGTATCGCGATTCGCTACGGAGAACACAACGGCCTCATCGTGATAGACGCCGGAACCGGCATCAAGCGCCTCGGCGATCATCTTGTCGCCCATGAGCTGCCGCATGGAGCGATCCGGGCGCGGCTTTTTCTCACGCACACGCATTGGGACCATATCATGGGGTTCCCGTTCTTCACGCCGATCTTCATCCCCGGAAGCGAGATTGATGTCTATGGACCGGTCACGCACGAGCAAGACACCATCGAGCAGATCATCGGGTTGCAACTGAGTTACCGGTACTTCCCGGTTCGCCAGACCGAGCTCTCGGCTACGATTCGCTATCACGAGCTCAAAGAGGAGAGTTTTGAGTTGCCGGACGGTATGCGCGTCACGACGAAGTTTTTGAATCACCCGGTGCTTTGTCTTGGGTACCGATTCGACTTCAACGGCAAGAGCGTGACCACTGTCTACGATAACGAGCCGTTTCGCAACCTCTTCCCGGTCGACCCGAATGACCCCGAGCACGACTCCGCGTTGGCTGCGGAAGGAGAGGAGGCTGCGCGGGAGCAAAACGAACAGCTTCGCGAGTTCTATCGCGGTAGCGATCTTTTGATCCACGACTCGCAGTACACGCTGCAGGAGTACCTCAAGAATCGCATCGGGTGGGGACACTCTCCGTTTGAGTTTGCGATCAACTCGGCGCATAAGGCCGAGGTCGGCTCGCTTGTGTTTTTTCACCACGACCCGTTGCGCAGCGACCGGGAACTACGCGATCTGCTCGACGGCTATCGTGCGATGACCAAGGGAAAGACACGCGTGAACTTGATTGTGGCGCAGGAACGAGACCGAATCACGGTATAGGGTGGGCTGGTGCGCGTCCCTGCTCCCGGCCGAGAAGCGCGGGGTTATCGTCTTGGTGGATGATCTCGCAGGTTGAACCAGTTCTCGAGCAAGCCGTCGCGAAACAGAAGCTCGGCGAACCCGTAGCCCCAGACCTCGAGGCCACGCGTGGAGGTCTCTATCTCGTTAGGGTCGGGAAAGATCGCGCGTACCTCGGCCTTGCTCATCCCGACGCGTAGCAGCGCGAAATCGACCATTTTGATCCGCGGCGACTGTAACGGCGCCGGTTCGGGATCGCGCTGTGCGATCCGCGGCAGCCCGGTCTCGGGACGGTTCGGCACGCGAGTGCCCGGCGATCCCTCATCGGGAGCCGTTTCGCATGCGCCGAGTAACATCGCGCCAATCAGTGCCGACCCCAGGAGAAGGGCCGTTCGGTTAAGCCGTCCCATGCCTACATATTATCACGGCTCGCGGTCTTTTCAAAACTCTGCAAAACGTGTAAGCTACCTCCCGTTCACGGCGTACTGCCGTGGCGCTTGGGGGATTAGCTCAGGTGGTAGAGCGATTGGTTCGCAATCAATAGGTCACGGGTTCGACTCCCGTATCCTCCAATAACCCGCACCAGTACCCAGATTGAGGAGCTCTCATGCAGACTTCCGAGGACCTCGCAAAGAGCCTGCACCCGCTGGAAGTTCGAGTCTTGCTCGGCTTTACGGAAACCCACACAATAGACGCCCCGACCCTGGAAACAACGCTCGGTTATAACCGAGGCCAGGCCAATCAGGCGATCAGCTGGCTGTCGCAGAAAGGCTACATCGAGGAGATCGAGCGTAGCACCGTCACGCGTTACGAGCTGACCGAGCTCGGCCGCGAGTATCGCGACAACGGGACGCCTGAGGAACGTATTCTGCGGGTGCTCGAGACCGAGGGATCCAAAACGATGCCGGAACTCGGCGAGTCGCTCGGGCTCGAGAACCGGGACACCGGCTCGGCGTACGGCGTGCTCAGTAAGGCCGGGGCGGTTGCAATGGACGACGATAAACGCGTTCGGCTCGTAGACGCCGGCGCGGCCGACGGCGTCGCCTCGGTGCGCGCGCTGCTCGATCGTACGCACAAGGGCGAGGTGCTTGCTGCCTCGGCGCTGAGTGACGGTGAGCGCGCCGTGATCGGGCGCATCAGCAAGAAGCGCGGGGCCGGAAGCTCCGCGTTCCGTCAAGCCGAGAGCGAAGAGGTTCGCTATTGCTTGACCGCCGCGGGCGTGAGCGTACAGCGGCAGCTGCGCGAGGCGGGGGTAACCGGCGACGAGATCGGCGCCGTAACGCCGCAGATGTTGCGCGACGGCACCTGGAAAGGCCGGCAGTTTCGCGCTTACAACATCTCGCTGCAGCCGGGGCGTGTTGTGCCTGGGCGTCGCAACCCGTACTGCGAGTACCTCGACCATGTCAAAGACAAGCTGGTTTCATTGGGATTCCAGGAGTTCGACGGTCCGCTCGTCGAGACCGAGTTTTGGAACTCCGACGCGCTGTTCATGCCGCAGTTTCACTCCGCGCGCGATATCCACGACGTGTACTACGTTGATCAGCCCCGGCACGCAAAAGAAATAGAGGAACCGTATCTGAGTCAGGTTGCTTCAACCCATGAAGACGGGTGGCGGACCGGAAGTCGCGGGTGGGGCTACGGCTTTGACCGCGAGTTCACGCGGCGCTTGATCCTCCGCAGCCAAGGGACGGTACTCTCGGCGAAGCAACTTCCGAAAGCCGAGGTGCCCGGCAAGTACTTCGGCGTGGTGCGCTGTTTTCGCTACGATCAGGTCGACGCCACGCATCTCGCCGACTTCTACCAAACCGAGGGTATCGTGCTGGGGCCGGACGTAAACCTCCGCACCTTGCTCGGCTTTCTAGAGATGTTTGCGGTTGAGCTCGCCGGGGCAACCGACGTTAAGTACGTGCCCGGCTATTTCCCGTTTACCGAGCCATCGGTTGAGGTGCATATCAAACACCCGGTCTTGGGTTGGTTCGAGCTCGGCGGCTCCGGGATTTTCCGCCCCGAGGTTACCGAGCCGTTGGGGGTAGAGGTGCCGGTCGCGGCTTGGGGTCTCGGAATAGACCGTATGGCGCTTATGCACCTCGGGCTCGACGATCTTCGCGAGCTCTTCTCTGCAGACATCGAAAACGTGCGCCTGCGTCGCGCTGAGTGAGGACGGCATGCCGAAGATAGAAGTACATCAAGACGCGTTGTTTGCGTATATCGGACGTCGATACGATCGAGACGAGTTCGAAGAACTGCTTACCTGCGCCAAAGCCGAGTTGGATGAGCCGGCCGATGAGAACGGGGTGATGAAGGTTGAGCTCAACGATACGAATCGCCCCGACCTGTGGTCCACCGCCGGTCTCGGCCGGCAGCTGTACCTCTACACCGGCGGTGAGCGGCCGAGCTACCGGTTTTTCTCCACCGCCGATGACCTCAAGTCGTACGCCGATCGGCGTGTTGAGGTTGACCCTGCCCTCGAACATATCAGGCCTTACATCGCGGCATTTGCGGTTAGCGGCTCACCGATCTCGGAGGTACAGCTCGAGGATGTGATTCAGACGCAGGAGAAACTGTGTTGGAACTACGGACGTAAGCGCAGCTCAATCGCGATGGGCGTGTACCGAAGCGACTTGATCGAGTACCCGGTGCGCTATTACGCAACCGAGCCCGACGGGCTGCGCTTTCAGCCGCTCGGTATGGACGCGGATCTTACCCCGCGTGAGATTCTCGATCAACACCAGAAAGGGCTGGAGTTCGGCAGAATCGTGCGCGATTTCCCGAAATACCCAATGCTGAGCGACGCCCGTGGGCGCGTCTTGAGTTTTCCTCCGATCATCAATAGCGCCGATCTCGGCGCGGTGGAGGTCGGCGACGAGCGGCTGTTTGTGGAGATGACCGGAACCGATATGCCGTCGTTGCTTGTCGCGTGTGCGATCGCTGCGTGCGACCTGGCGGACGCCGGGTACGAGATCCATC
>SLBH01000292.1 GCA_007126415.1 Spirochaetales bacterium | reverse complement strand
TACCGCGAGACCGTGTTCGAGCTTTCGGGCGGCGCCGGCGGCTCGATGCTGCGCGTCGCGCCGGTGCAGCTTGGCTACGCGCCGCCGTACCGGGCCTACCGCATCACGGTTCATGGCTTGGCGCCCGAAACCCTCGAGTCGTTTCGGATTGAGCTCGTGGGACCCGACCGGGAGCGCCGCGCGGTAGAGTGTAAGATCGCCGACGGGCGCGCTCAACTCCGTCTGCCGGTCTCGTCCGAGCCGGTTGAGTTGCGCATGAGCTGGTGAGCGGTCGGCATAGGCCCACAGCGGTCTTTCCTGTGCTTGTGCAGCTGAGTGAGATAGACTACGATTGGGGTGCATGATGCAAGAACCTCTACAGAAAAGACTCGCAGTCCTCGTAGATGCCGACAACACGCAGCCTGCCATCATCGATGGGCTCCTGGAGGAGATCGCGAAGTACGGCGTTGCGAGCGTGAAACGCATCTACGGCGACTGGACGAGCCCTAACCTGCGCGGATGGAAAGAGATGCTGCTAGAGTACTCGATCCAGCCGATACAGCAGTTCAGTTACACCACCGGCAAAAACTCGACAGACAGCGCGATGATTATCGACGCGATGGATCTGCTCTACACCAACAAGATGGACGGTTTCTGTATCGTCTCGAGCGATAGCGACTTCACACGGCTCTCGGCGCGTATTCGCGAGGCGGGCCTCACGGTCTACGGTTTCGGCCAGGAGAAGACGCCGAAGTCGTTCGTCGGGGCCTGCGACAAGTTCATCTACACCGAGATTCTGCGCAAGAAAGCCAAGGACGACTCGGTTGAGCCCGAAACGCCGAGCGCCAAAAAGGCCAAGGGTACCGACCTGCGCCGCGACTCAAAGCTCGTCAGTCTGCTGCGAAACGCCACCGAGGACTCGGCCGACGACGACGGCTGGGCGCATCTTGCCGAGGTCGGGCAGAACATCGCGAACAAGTCCTCGGAGTTCGATCCTCGGAACTACGGCTACCGCAAGCTCGGCGAGCTTGTGGGCGCGGTCGGCTTGTTCGAGGTCATAGAGCGTGCCAACGAAAACTCGCCCGGTAAGTCGATTTTTGTGCGAGACAAGCGGCGCAAGTGACGGTGTCCCTCGATGCAGCTTAAGCTTTTCGACTACGTGGCGTTCGCGATCGCGATCGTGGTCGTCGGTGTGTTTGTGGTGCTCGCGTACGGCAGCACCGAGGCCGGCAGCCGCATCCGCATTCAGGCTGCCGACCGCGACTACATGTACGAACTTTCTACCAATCGCGAGATCTCGATCCCCGGCCCTCTCGGCGACACCGAGATCGAGATTCGAGACGGCGAGGTGCGCGTTGTGTACTCACCGTGCCGCGACGATATCTGCGTTGCGGCGGGCTGGGTCTCACAATCAGGGCAGTGGATCGCGTGTCTTCCGAATCGCGTGTTTGTTCGTGTAGAGCACGCCGAGGAGTCGGATGTGGACGCGCAAACCTTTTAGCGAAACGCGAGCAGGTAAGTCTCGACCGAGTCTTTGCGGCAGGCGCGCGGTTTGCATGCTCGTGCAGAAGGAAACTCCGAGCGCAACTCCTTGAGTAACTCACGCTCATCGCCTCCCTGAAAGATCTTGACCGCGAGCTTGCCGCGCTCGGCGAGGGTGTGGCGTGCGATCTCCAGTACCATCTCCGCGAGCGAGGCCGAGCGCGCGGCGTCGAGGCCGCGGTTGCCGGTGGTTGAGGGTGCGGCGTCGCTCAGCACCACGTCAAACGGACCGATCTCGCGCAGGTGCTCGAGTAGCTCGGGGCTAAAGATATCGTCGTTGAGAACCGTGAGGTTGGCGGTTTCTTCGGGCAGCTTGATTGAAGCGAAATCCACCGCGACCACGCGTGCCGCGGGTTGGGTGCGCAGCACGTACTGCGTCCAACTGCCGGGTGCCGCGCCGAGGTCCAGCACGGAGGATGCGTCTTTGAGCAAACCGAAACGGCGGTCGAGCTCCTCGAGCTTGAAGACTGAGCGCGCGAGGTATCCTTGTTGCTTCGCTCGCTCGGTGTAATGATCCGGCTTTTCGCGCACTTCCCGCTCCCGCTTAGGGCGTAGTTCGGTTCTCGAGGGCCTTATCGATCTCAGTCTTGTTAAACCCTACGATGATTGTGCCGTCGATATCCACGACCGGGACGCCGAACTGTCCGGATTTCTTGGACATCTCATCGGCGCGTTTTAGGTCGTGCACAACGTTGTGTTCGGCGTACTCGATCTCCAGTTCCTCGAGGTACTGCTTCAGCTGTCTGCAGTACTCGCAAGTCGGCGTAGTGTATATCTCTATCGGCATGGGGAGACCTCTGTTTTGATTGCGTTCTGATCGAAAAGTACTCGCTCGCCGCAGCCGGGTCAAGCGAGACACGCGAGACACGCGGTAGTAATTCAGGCGAGCACGAGGCGAGCACAGGATTGTTGACCTCGTCTTGAGTTTGCGCGTACATTACACGAGTGAGTGTCACAGCAATCGTCCGAAAGCCGTTCGTCTACAAGCAGTACAATGCCACCTTGGCGCTTATTCTGATCAATTTTTTCATCTTCTTGATGACCGCCACGTTTAGTCCCGGGCTGGCGCAGCCGCTCGCGCTCAACCCGCTTGCGGTGGTCGACGGGAATCAGTGGTGGCAGATCTTCACCTATATGTTTGTGCACGGCAACTTCTCGCACGTGCTGTTCAATATGTTGGGGCTGTTCTTTTTCGGCACCCAGCTCGAGTATCGCCTCGGAAGCTCCGAGTTTCTTTTGTTCTATCTCTTGACCGGCCTACTCGCGGGCGTATTTTCGCTGGCGCTGTATTGGTTCACCGGCGCGTACTTCGTGTTCTTGGTAGGTGCTTCCGGCGCGGTGTACGCGGTCCTGTTGGCGTTTGCCACGTTCTTCCCGAACGCGCGCATCTTTTTGTTCGGCATACTTCCGGTGCCGGCTCCTGCGCTGGTGATCGGATTCACCTTTATCGAGCTGTTCTCGCAGATCTCGGGCGGGCGCGGCAATGTCGCGCATTTCACCCACCTTGCGGGGTTTGCGTTCGCGTTCCTGTATCTGGTGGTTCGCCTCGGGATTAACCCCGCTAAGGTGTTTATGGGCCACCACCGCTAAGGCGCGCCTTCGTTCTCTGCCGATATACATAACATGTACGCCTCGCGGTTCAACCGATCTTCACAGGTGCTTCGGGTGTCGGCTATCTGTACTCTCCTCCTCGCAATGATTGTGCCGGATACGGTGTTCGCCGATTGGCTCGAGAACGAGTTCTGGATCGAGCTCGAACCGGTGGGCCGACCGGATGAGGAGTATCCGCTTGAGCCCGAGGAGGCCGCACGGCGGGTGCTCGAGGAAGCGCGTTACGTGTACTCGGCGCAGGTGTTTGGGTTTGCGTTTCGCTACGTTCCGCTCGATCTTGCTCGAGAAATCGAGGAGCAATTCGAGCTCACACCGGTTGCGGAACTTCCGTGGGGCCATCCCGGCATACGCGTTCGCAGCTCGCGGCAGGACGACGGCCGCCTTTGGGCGCGCGTGCGCTTCACGCTGCGCGAGCACGAGTGGCGGAGGCTCGAGGCCTGGTCGGGCTCACGCATTCCGGTCGCTACCGGGCGCGGCGAGGCTTCGCTGCTCGGCGGGTGGACGGCTAAGCGCGAGGCAATCGAGGACGGGATCAAGCACGCGATCCGCGAGTACGCGCGGGCACGTGTTTACAACAAGCCGCGTGAAATCCGCGGTCGCGTGGCGTTGTACGACCAGCCGCGCGTGATTCAGCGTTCGGGTAACTACGAAGCGCGGGTGCGGGTGCGGCTTGATATCGATGCGATCGAGCCGTACGCGGTGTATTAGCTGCGCCGAATCACTCCATGATCTCGTTGATCGGTATCTCGGCGTCGTTGATCAGCGCGCGAAGCGTGTCGTAGGCGCTGTCGGTGTTCTGCTCCAACGCATCCCAGGAGTACAGGCGCCGTATAAGCTCGTTCCCTTCCGGAGTTTCAATGAGCTGCAGGAGCGCGTTCACGATCTGATCGCGGTGCTCCTCCGAGACCTGCGGCGCAAAATGCACCCCTTCGTTGGGAATGGCGGGCGACTCGGCGAGGACCACGATGCGCTCTTCGAGATCCTCGAGCTCGGCGGCGAGGGGCTCCAAGCCGCCGAGGTGAACGGCACCGGCGTCGGCCTCTTGGTCGTAGATCGCCTCGATCACCGCCGCGTGCGTGCCGCGGTCCGTGGTTGCGCCGAGCTCAGCCGGGTCAAGGCCCGCCGCACGCATCATCAAAGACGGCACGATCCAGCCGCTGTCGGATTGGGCGTCGGGACGCGCAAAACGGAGGTCTGCGAGGTCTGCCGGCGACTCGGCGCCGCTGTCGGAATGCGCGATGATCTGTGCGGCGTAGCTGCTCGAGCCGTTTCTGACCCCGACCAGCGCGGGCTCGAGCGAGCCGCGGTCGGCTGCGACCACGTATGGTACCGCCGACAGCACCGCCATATGGGCTCCGG
>SLBH01000301.1 GCA_007126415.1 Spirochaetales bacterium | reverse complement strand
GCGATCGACGGCGAGCAGATTGAGCATTATCGAGAGATACAGCAGACCGTCGCGCAATCGGCCAATCAGGAACTGCAGTTCAGGATACGGCGCAACGGCGACGAGCAGCAGATCGCCGTCACTCCGCGCCTCAATCGCGAGACCGGAGCGGGCCAGATCGGTATCTTTCCCTGGATTGAGCCGGTAGTGGGTTCGGTTCGTGCGGGCTCCGGAGCTCGAATCGCGGGCGTTCGCGAGGGCGACCGTATCGTCGCCGTGAACGACACCGAGGTTGAGCACTCGGTCAACTTCAACGAACGTCTTCAGCAAACTTCGGGCTACGTGCATCTCACTGTCACCCGCAACGGTGAGGAGCAACGCCTGCAGATCACTCCGTCGCACACCGACGACGGCCGGCGCGAGATCGGCGTGAGCTTCAAGCCGATTGAGGTGAGCTCGCCGGAGCTTGGCCCGTTCGGCGCACTCGCGGCGGGAGTCCGCGAGACAGGGAACACCATCACCCTCTACGTTCGCGGGCTTGGAATGCTGTTTGCCGGCATCGACTTGACTCAGGCGCTCGCCGGCCCGGTGCGTATCACCTACATCGTCGGTGAGGTTGCAACCGAAGGCTTCACGCTCGGAGTCGGCGCCGGGTTCACCGCAGTGTTCAACTTCCTGAGCCTCCTGAGCGTTGCGCTGTTCATCATGAATCTCTTGCCGATTCCGGCGCTCGACGGCGGGCAGATTCTGTTGTTTGCGTTCGAAAGCATCACGCGAAGACGGCTCAGCCCTAAGATAGTGTACCGGTACCAGTTCATCGGCACGGTATTGATACTTTCACTCATTATTTTTGCGTTGTTCAGTGATATTCTATTTCTAACGCGCCGATAGGTACTCGGCCCGTAGAGGAGTAGCATGATGTCTCGATCTATCCGCGTGCTTGCCGCACTCTGCGTGCTGCTCGTTCCCCTCGCTTCGCTCCAGGCGCGCGAGGCGCGTGTGCTTGTGAACTCCAGTCATCACGGCCCGATCACCGGCCTTGCCTCGCAAGCGGTCACCGGCCGCGCCTTTTCGGCGGGCGCCGACGGCACGGTGCGGGTGTGGGACGGCGAGGAGCGCCGGCTACAACGGGTTCTGGCGGCCTCACCGTTTGAGGTGCAGCAGATCGTGGCCGCACCCAACCTTTCTCTGGTTGCAACGGTTTCACCCGAAGGGCGGGACGGTACCCGCCTCGGTATCTGGAACTGGCGAACCGGACGCGAGATTTATCATTTCGCGCTCGAGCAGGAACCCCTGACGGTACAGTTTTCTCCGCAAGGCAACTTCTTGGTCTATACGCTTCCCGAGTTCCGCAGTCTTCGCTTTGTGGACCTTCGCACCGGCCGGCACACGCAGCCGATACAGCGCGGATTCGGAATCGTGTCGTTCGTTACGATCGCATCGAGCGAAGAGCGCATCATGACCTATAGTCCCGCCGGCGGACGGATTCAGTACTGGGACTTAGCCTCCGGTGATGAGATCCAGCGCATCACAACCGAACACGACCTCGAAGAGTTCACTCTACTCGGCGGCAGGCGCCACGGCGTGGGGGTCGATTTCGATCGGCTGGTAGTCGTCGATGTTCTCAGCGGGGAGACCCGCGCCGAGGCTGAGCTCTCGGAAGTCGTCGCGATCCGCCGCGACCCCGACACCGATTACATCGGCGTAGTGAGTCGTTCGGATGCGGGGCCGGGATACGAGTTTTCGCGTTGGCAATACGCCGATGGAAGTCTTACGCGTCTTGAAGCACCACGCGGCCTCGCGGAGAGCTTCAGTGATTTCACGTTCCACCGCGGGCGCGTCATAATCTCGCATACCGACGGTAGAATCACCTACTTCTTCCCGTTCAGCGGGATAGACCGTGTGTTTGCGCACCCGCGAACCCTCCCGGTTGAGAGTGCAATAGCCGCCGTCCACGACCTACACCTTACTCTCGGATCACGCTTGCTCAGTCTCAGCTCGGATTTCCTCGCTGATTCCGAGGTTTCGATCACCGACGCGCGTTTCCTGCAGTACGACAGCCTACAACTACCGTTTGAGAGCGATATTGAGCTTACCCCGCTCGCTCCCGCGGAATACGTGCTCTGGACCGGCGCCGAGCCCGATTCGGAACTCTATCTTTTTGATAGCCGCGAGGGCAGTATCACCGCAACCGAGATAGAGGTGGCGAACCGTATCCGCCGAGTTGTTGCGGCGGCCGATTCGCGCGCGCTGTACATACTCGACAACGTGGGAGCGATTCGCCGCTACGACCTCGAGACCGGCGAGGATGAGCACGTCTACGACGCAGCCGGTATTCAGACCTTCACGCGACTCGACAGCGGTAGGCTCGTGATCGCCGGAACAACCGATCCGATCTTTGAGACGCCCGCGGTGGTGATAAACACCGAAACCGGAGAAACCGTGCCGGTGGCAGTGGACGGGTTTTACATCCTTGATATGCAGTACGACGACCTCGGCGACACGCTCTACGTGCTCGCGCTCAAGCGCGTCGGCCCGCGTAACCGTATCCACACAACGCTGACCGCGTACCACGACCTTGGCCTTGCAGGCGGCACACGCTTATACTCGCACCCCGGCGAGGATCTCGCCGCCGGGATCACCTTTGACCCGGAGCGCCGCCGGCTCTACAGCACCCTCGGTTTCCAAGGGGTGCGGGTGTTCGATGAGTTCGGCAGCGCAACCACGCTCGAGCGAACCGTTGAGACTCCGGAGCGCATATACGCCTATCGCGATCGCGTCTTCGGCATTAACCGCAGCGGCTCGCTCTCGCTCTGGAACGCGTCCGACGGCGCTCATGTTCTCGATTTTCACGCGTTCATAGACGGAAACTGGGTGGTGATAACCCCACGCGGCCAGTTCGCGATGGCGCGCCCCGAGCTTGCCGAGGAGTATCTGAGCCTGGTTCCGGGACGCATGCAACCGACCGATCTGCGCGCATACGACCTCAGCATCCCGCTCGAGCTCTCGGAGAACTGCCCCGCAGCGTGTTGGTATTGATCGCTGACTGCGGCGCGCGGCACCTCCCGGGGTAGCGCGCGGCACCTCCCGGGGTAGCGCGCGGCACCTCCCGGCGGCGCCTCTTGCGGGCGCCACTCCCCCCGGCGTGCCGTTTACCCCTGCCCGCGGCGCGCGCCTCACCGCTGCCATCCGGCGCCGACCGCATTCATTCCCCGCGGAGGCCACCCGGTGCCCTCACACCAACGCGTAGGCGGGAAGTTTCGCGTAGCGCGCATAGGGCGGGGTCGGGATCTCGGCGCGCCACAGCGTCTCTGCAAACCAGCTGAGCCGCTCGCGCGAGAGAAACGGCCGGGCGGTCACGCGCGTGATCTGACACCCCGCCACCGTCGCCGCGTCCACTCCCGCGGCAACCGCGTGCGAATCGACGGCTACCTCACGGGCGCCGACATGCGCGTTGCCTCTGATGCGCCGGCGTTTGTGCAGGTTGTGCCGCAGCGTATAGATCGCAAAGCGCCACAGCATCGACACCGGCCGTCGCGCAAAGCACACCGTCTCTCTGCGATGCTCGGCCATATCCTTTCTGATCTCCCGGTCGAAGTAGTTCACCGGCCGCAGCGGATTGTGGCGGTCACGGATGCGCTTTGAGCTTATGAGCTCACGGCGCAGCCATCCGCGCTCTGCGATGTGGATAATCGGCTCATGCTTCTCCCACGCCTCGCGGTAGGCGTAATGCAGGTCGCTTGAAAGCCGCCTCGGCGGCGCACCCTCCCGCCTCGGAAGCGCCATCGTGCACGCGATGTAGTCATACACCCGAGCGGCGCTGTCTTCGGTCGCCTGCGGTGAGGCGCTCATGAGGTGCTCAAAGCGCTTGCGCGAGCGCCGCTGCGCTGCGCTCATCGTGCCCCCGCGACGTAGCGGTGCGTAGTCGAAGTAGTAGAGGTACTCACTCGCATCGCCTACGAGAATCGTGATGTCGCAGGGGGCGTGCTGAGAGACTGCGAAGCTTCGAAACCCGTCGAATGCGAGGTCCTCGGTGTGGGGGAGTAACCGGTCAAGCCGCGCGTGCAGCGCGAGCGAGCTGCGTGCAAGGCGCGCGAGGCGGTTTTCGACGCTCGAGGTGGAGGCGGCGAGCGCCCGGGCGATCGCGCGCACCCCGGAGCCTTCGCTGAGGTGCAGGTCGAGCGTTCGGTAATCGAGGCGGCGCTTGATGTGGTAATCGAGCGAGAAGCTCATCTCGCTGAAAACCATCTTGCAGCGCAGGCAGCGGTAGCGCTGGATGCGCCCGAAGCAGCCGTTTCGGTAGGACCCCCACAGGCTGTACCACCGGCGGGGCTTCTCGTCATCATCGCCGCCGGTGCTGCGACGGTGCTCGCGGCAGCCGGGGTTGGGGCAGAACGGGGCGATGAAGGGTTTGCCGCCGCGAAGCAGGCGCAAATCAACCCCGTCCGCGCTTACTGCGCTGCTCGAGAGCGGGATGCGGCGGGCCTGGTCCTCGCTGAGAGGCGTTACGTCGCGGTGGGCGGGG
>SLBH01000147.1 GCA_007126415.1 Spirochaetales bacterium | reverse complement strand
CCGGTACCACACGCCAGCTCGAGTATCGACCCCTTCGAGAGCGCCGCGTGGCGCCGATAGAACGCCAAATCGTGCGTTGCCAGGTCGCTCATGTCGAGATCGTAGAAGCGAGCGGTACGCAAGAACAAGTTGTTCACTCTTCTATTATGAGTTCACTGCGCCAAAATCGCAAATCAATCGACGAGACGGCGAAACGGCGAGACAAACCCCGGGATCAACCGGCGATTACTGGTCGAAGGTCGAAGCTTGAACAATTGGCTTGGGTTGGGCTTGACCTTTTTTGATCGGCAATGTTAACTATAAGGTGTGACCAATATGATACCGCACGACGTAGTACCACAGACCGCAACACTCGCACTTGGCCTCCTCCTAGGACTCCTTATTCTCGGTTTCGGTGCAGCGGGTGTGGCGCCTGGGCGATAACGCCTACGGTTGACTGGTAGCATGGCCCGCTGCAAATTGCAGCGGGCCTTTTTTTTTGTGCGCCAAGAACTGCGGAGGATGAAACGCCGGATAGATTACGACGATGTAGGATAGAAGATTCATCAGCTGCTTATCGCGTAAAGGCCGCGGGCCGAGGACCGCGCTTTCGCCGTAAGCCGGGAACCGTCGCGACGAAGGGTGCGACGGACACACAGGGTAACGCTTAGGGCAACGTTTAGGGCAAGGCTTAAGGAGGAACACCATGCCGAAATACCAACCGTTTCCGAACGTCGATCTGTCGGATCGACAGTGGCCGAACCGCGAGATCACCGCGCCGCCAATCTGGTGCAGCGTAGACCTTCGAGACGGCAATCAGGCACTCGCGGTCCCGATGGGAGTGAACCAGAAGCTCGAGATGTTTCAGCTACTGGTGGATATCGGATTCAAGGAGATCGAGGTCGGCTTCCCGGCGGCGTCACAGATCGACTTTGATTTCGTTCGTAGATTGATCGACGAGAACCTCGTCCCCGACGATGTCTATCTGCAGGTGCTCACGCAGGCGCGAGAAGACCTCATCTCGAGAACCTTTGAGAGCGTACTGGGGGCGAAGAACGTGGTGCTGCATATGTACAACTCAACCTCTACGATGCAGCGCAAGATCACCTTCAACATGTCGCGCGAGCAGATCAAGGAGATCGCGATACGCGGTACCGAGTTTGTTCGCGAGCAACTCAAGACCGTGCCCGGGACAAATGTGCGATACCAGTACTCGCCCGAGAGTTTCTCCGACACCGAGCTCGATTATGCGCTTGAGGTATGCGAGGCGGTCATGGACGTATGGCAGCCGACGCCCGACAACAAAATGGTGTTGAACCTGCCCGCGACGGTTGAGTGGTCTACTCCCAACGTTCACGCCGACCAGATTGAGTGGTTTTCGCGCACCGTACAAAATCGCGACAGTGTCGTCATCAGCCTGCACACCCACAACGACCGCGGCACCGGGGTCGCCGCTACCGAGTTGGGAATGCTTGCCGGGGGCGAACGCGTGGAAGGCACATTGTTCGGCAACGGCGAGCGAACCGGCAATGTGGACATCGTCACCGTGGCGCTGAACATGTTCAGCCACGGCGTTGACCCGGGTCTCAAGTTGAACGACGTCCCGCTGCTGCGCGCGAAGTACGAGAAGCTCACCGGCATGAAGGTTCATGAACGCCATCCTTACGCCGGAGATCTTGTGTTCACCGCGTTCTCGGGCTCCCATCAGGACGCGATCAAGAAAGGTATGGACCGTAGGACGGAGGTGGACGCCGCCGACCGCGACACCCCGTGGGAGGTACCGTATCTCTCGATCGATCCACGCGATATCGGGCGCACCTACGAAGCGATCATTCGCATCAACAGCCAAAGCGGCAAAGGCGGCGTGGCGTACGTGCTCTCACGCGAGTTCGGGATCGAGATACCCAAGGCGATGCAACCCGAGTTAGGGCGCGCGGTCAATGAACGCGCGGATGAGCTTGGGAACGAGATGAACATGAACGAGATCTATCACTTGTTCACCACCGAGTTTATGGAGCGCAGCGAGCCGCTACGCGTGAAGCAGTTCCGCATGCGGACCGCCGAGGCCGCGCATAGCGAGATCGAGTGTAGCGCGTTGATTCGCTACGAAGGCAAGGAGTTGCAGGCGGAGGGGCGCGGTAACGGCCCAATCAGCGCATTCGTGCACGCGCTCGCCGAACACGGCATACCTAAGTTCAAGATCGTGAACTTTGCCGAGCAAGCTCTCGGGAGCGGAGAGGACGCCGACGCTGTTGCGTTTGTGCAGATCGAGACCGAAGGAGGTGTGGCTCGTTGGGGCGCCGGGATCGACAGCGACATTACCATGGCCGGGCTTTTCGCGGTAACTGCCGCGTTCAACCGCGCGGTATCGAACCTCAAGCCGACCTCGATCGCGGAGAAGGTCGCAGAATCAGCAGCGCAGGCACCGCAAGAATAAGACCGGTGATGCGGAACATGACGAATGGGCCGAGCGCCTCGTAGAGGAAGCCGCCGCTGAGCGCCCCGACGAAAGCGCCGAGCCCGAAGTTCATACCGTTGACCACGCCCTGGGCGGTGGCACCCAAGCCGTCCGGGGCGTTTCGGTACGCGAAGGCCACACCCGAGACGTACAATAGACCGAACGCCGGCCCGTGCAACACCTGAATCACGAGCACCGAAGCAGGCATGCTCGTCACCGAGTAGAGCAGCAGCCGAAGCGCCCCGGCAAGCAGCGCGATCTGCAACAACCGTCGCGGCCCAAAGCGGGTGAGCAACCGGTCGGCATAGAAGAAAAAACTGAGCTCGGCGGCGGTCGCGACCGTCATTGATACACCCATCACACGTCCGCCGGCACCGATATCCTGCAGGTACAGAAACAGGTAGTTGTGCATCACGCCGAGCCCTACCCCACCGAGGAACACCGCAAAGAGAAACGGCACCCAACCGGCGGTAGCGAGCAACTCCCGCAGTGCGGTGAAGAAGCGGGTCCCGAGCGTGACGCGCGGCGGGGGTAACCCTCGCGCCGCCACGAAGCTCAGCCCCATTCCAAACACGAACATGTAGAACGACCACTCGATCCCGTAACTCTCGATCAGCCAACCCACCGCAGCCGCCATACCACCCCAGCCTACACCGCCCCACATGCGAAGCTTTCCGAACCGGTCGGCGTCGTCACCGAGCACGTGCAAAACCGCGTTATCGGCAAGCGGCACGATCGGAGCGAAGAAGAACGCAAACACCAACACAAGCAGAAACAGCCGAAGAAATGTGCCGCCTGCGGAAAGCACACTCGCGGCCAGTGCAACCGCTATGATCAGCGAGAGCATCACCGTCTTGTGCCGCTGCGTGTAGTCGGCAACCGCGCCCCAGATTGCCGAGCCGAACAGCACCGCAAGCGGCTGAAGCCCGGTGAGCACACCGATGCGCCCTTCGCTTACGCCCTCTCCGCGATAGAACAACGCGAGAAACGGTAACAGGGCCGAGGCGCCGGCAAAAAACACGAAGAAGAACACGCGCGCGCGGGCACGTGGGCCGAGCACACACCATTCCGGCCGCTGAGGAAACACCATGATGATTCCGCATTATGCGCCGGTCGTCGCCAGGCGCGCAACACGCCGCGGCACCTGAATACGCGGGCTACCGGGAAACGCCGGGGCGCGGTATAGCTCGGGCCACCGGGGAGCGTGCGGCAACCGGCACAACTGTACGGGAGGGCCTATTTGTGCTACCGTGCGCGTAGTGCGATGAGTCGTTACTTCGGGGGAGTTACGCGATATGGGACGAACGGTTGTGGTGCTGAGAGGGGACCAAACGGGCGAGGAGCTGTTGCAGGAGGCCCTGCGGGTTCTTGATCCCGCGGTTGTGCAATACGAGATCGAGCACCTTCCGTTCGACCTTAGTCTCGAGAACCGCACCGAGACCGACAACGCCGTTGTGTATCAGGCAGGAGAGGCGATCCGCAAGCATGGGCTCTCGATCAAAGCCGCAACAATCACGCCCGAGGAGAAAAACAGCGTTGGCAGCCCTAACCGAATCCTGCGCGAGGAAATGAACGCAGATGTCATTCTACGCACCGGACGACGGATTCCGGGAGTGCGACCGATACCGGGGGTATACTCGCCGATCAGCGTCGTGCGGATGGCGCGCGACGATGCGTACGGCGCCAAGGAGTGGCGCGAGGGTGAGGAGAACGGCCTCGAAGAGACCGCGTTTAGGACCGCGAAGATCTCGCGCCGCGTCTGCAGGTCGGTAGCGCAGTATGCGTTTCTGCACGCAAAGCGCACCGGCGCGAAGGTGTTCGGCGGACCGAAGTTCACCGTGAGTCCTGTGTACGAGGGGATGTTCAAGGAGGAGCTCGACGCCGCGTCAAAGCGGCATCCGGAGGTGAGTTACGAACCGCAGCTCATCGATGCAACCTTCGCTCTGCTACTCGCCACCGGCGGCGAGCCGCTCGTCATTCCGGCGCTCAACCGCGACGGCGACCTGCTGTCGGATATGGTGCTTCAGATGTTCGGCTCGATAGCCGGCTCGGAGTCGGTTGTGGTGGGGTTGGACGACTCCGG
>SLBH01000314.1 GCA_007126415.1 Spirochaetales bacterium | reverse complement strand
CCGGCCTCGGGACAATCGTGGCCCAGTTGCTCGGCGGCGAGGCGTGGCGCGAGGAACACGCGATTGTGCGGCTCGAGGAATACCTTCGCGGGCATCTTACCGGGCTCAACGAAGCGCTCGGTGCGAGCAAAGGTGAAGCGCTACTTCGGTACCTCGCCGAGATTCGCACAGCCTTGCAGGAGCGTGCGTCCGATCTCGATGAGTCACATGCGCGCATGGCGCAGATCGTGACACATATCTCCGAGATTCTCTCGCTGCAACGCCGCTACGCAGAGGAGACGCAGGCGCAAGCGGAATCAACGCACTGCGAGATCGTGCAGCTCGTCGAGGACGCAATATCGATGCAGGCGGCAGGACTCGAAAAACGCTCGATAGCGCTGAAGCGCGATTACCCAAAGCACTCGATACCGATTACCGCCGATCGCACCAAGCTCGTGCGCGTGTTCGTGAACTTGTTCCGCAACGCCTGCGAATCATTCGATCGAAGGTCGATTCGAAACGACGAAAACCGCATCGGTGTTGCAGTAACAACGCTGACATCCGGCATGGTAGAGGTTACAATTCGGGACAACGGCAGTGGTTTTGAACCGAGTGAAGCGGCTCAGATACTCGAGCGCAACGTAAGCAGCAAGCGCTCCGGCGGCGGTCTCGGGCTACCGGCCTGCAAACAGATCGTGGAGTCACACGGCGGAAGCCTGAACCTCGAAAGTGCGGGTGAGAGCCGCGGCGCAACCGCTACGGTGCGTATACCCGCGACGACGAGTGCGAGCGCAAACGGCGAACACGGTCACAACCGCGTACATTGACGAGAACGGAGTACGAAGAACGAATTGAACGGTGAATCCTTCAACACACGCATCCTGATCGTCGACGACGAAGAAACGGTGCGCAACAGCTTTCGAGAGATCCTGCGACCGCGGCGGAGACAGTTTGCCGAGCTCGATCGGGCCGGCGCCGAGCTGTTCGGCGACAAGCAACGAGAGCGTCGCAGCCTCGAGGTGTTTGAGTTTGAACTCGATGAAGCCGCCGACGGACACCGCGCGATTGAGCTCGTCAAGGCCGCGAGCGAGGCGGATCGGCCGTATGCGGCGATCTTCGTGGATGTGCGCATGCCGGGTTGGGACGGCCTCGAGACGGTCCAGCACATCCGAACCTACGATCAGCACGCCGAAATCATCTTCGTGACAGCGTACAGCGATTACACAATCGACGAGATCGTGGGGCAAGCCGGAGCGAACGTGGGCTACCACACCAAACCGTTTGCGCCGGAAGAGATTCGCCAGATCGCCACCAAGGCGGTCTACGACTGGAACAAGACCCGAAGCCTCGAGCAACTCATTCGTATCATAACGCGTTTGCGTGGCGACCGGATCGAGGTGCAGTCGCTACTCAGCAACATCCTCCACCAAGTAACCGAGTTGATCGGCTCAACCTCGGCTCTGATCGCAACCGGCTCGCCCGGGACCGGATACCGGAAGCTACTCGCACTCGGCGCGCTCGCCGACGACGAGGTCGCCTCCGAGTACCTGGGCGAGCTTCCGCCGCTAACCGACGGGCGTATCTACCAAACCGAACACAGCATTTATCTGCCGCTTCACAAGTACAATATCGTCGCGCTGTTCGAAGGCAAACGGCGTCGGCTCAACAGCGACCGTCTCTATATGATGCAGCTGTTCCTCGAGCAGGCGACGCAGGTAGTGCAGAACGCCGAACTACAGGAACAGGTCTTACGGCAGGAGCAGCTTTCGGCGGTCGGGCAGGCGGTTAGCATGATTGCACACGACCTCCGCTCGCCGCTAAGCGGGGTAATTTCCTTGGTAGAACTGATGGAGCGCACCGGGTACGATCAGCACGACCTCGAGCGCAGCTTTCGCGAGATCAAAACGGCGCTTTATAGCGTAATGGATATCGTCACCGATATTCTCGACTTCACCCGCAAGGGCGAACTCTCGCGCAGTCTCATATCTTCGAACGACCTGCTCGAGCAGGTCGAGGTAGGCCTGCGCGACATATTCGCCCAGTTCGGCATACAGTCGCGCATTGAACGGCACGAGGCATTTACCTTTCTCGGCGACGACAGCAAGATGCGCCGTGTCCTTACGAACTTGGTGCGCAATGCTTGTGAAGCTATCGGGTCGAACCATAACGCCGACGCACAAGTCACGATTCGAAGCGATTACGCCGACGGCTACGGCATTCTACAGGTCGCAGACAACGGCCCGGGCATTCCCGAGAACGCTCTCGAGAACCTCTATATACCGTTCGCCGGCAGCAGCAAGCACGAGGGGACCGGACTCGGGCTCGCGATCGTCGAACATTTCGTGAAGGCGCACGACGGCTTGATAGAGATCGAGACCGGCGAGCACGGTACAGTGTTTACGATAAAGATTCCCGCGGATCACTCGGCACTCAACCCCGATTGATCACAAGCTCCCTCAGTCTCAGGCGCCCTGAAGGATAGAACATGATCGACATCCGACTCCGCCGCGGCAAGGAGCTCGTGCTCGCGCCGCTGATTCGCCGAATGCCTCCGATTTCGCCCATGGTGCTCACCGCAGCCTCGTTTGCGTTTGGATTAGCAACTGCGGTGTTCGCGCTCGGCGGTGCCACCGCCGCCGCCGTCGCGTCTTGGGTCCTTAGCCGCCTGTTCGACGGGCTCGACGGAGAGGTAGCGCGCTACCGCGACCGGCAGAGCGACCGCGGCGGATACCTCGACCTTATCGGCGATATGACGGTGTACGCCACGATCGTGATCGCGATTACTGCAGCATCGGAGTCCGCTCCGTGGGCCGCCGCCGCGGTATTGATGGCGACATTTTACCTCAACGCCGCCGCGTGGCTGCTCTTGTCGGCTTTGTTGGCCAAACGCGAGCGCTCCGCCGCGCACAACACCAGCGTGCCGATTCCGTCCGGCCTTATCGAGGGCGGCGAAAGCGTGGTGTTTATACTGATCGCGCTACTCTTGGACGCGCAGCTCGCCTCCCTGTACACGGTTTTCGCGGGTTTGACCGCGATCACTGCGTTGCAGCGTGTCGTCTGGACCTACCGCAACCTATAGGTGAGGTTTGCTTAGTGACACGAGTTTTGTGGGTGACGGAGGTGCCGGCGCAAACCCTGATCTCGTTCCGTTCACCCACAAAGCTCGTGTCGGTACAGACGAAGAAGGGCCCCGGCTGCCGGCAACGCCTGCAGCCGAAGCCCAAAGGGAGGTATCCTAATGCTCGGGGCTTAGGTTGGTCGTGTATCGATACTTCTATATCTTTTATTCTATTCTGTCAACCCCATAGCCCGCGACCATAGCCTACGAACCGCTGTGCAGGCCGGTAAGGGGGCTTGTACATTCCGCCGCTGCGTGTTCCAATCGGTGCCATGGTGGACAACAAGCCGATCATTCGCGGCGCGTTATTCGACATGGACGGACTGTTGTTCGATACCGAGCGCTTATCGCTCGAGCTGTGGTACGCAGCCTCAGCCGAGCACGGCTATGACATGCCGTCTGAGTTACTGAAGCGTCTCATCGGGCGAACCGCGACCGACGGCCGCGGGATACTCTTGAAAGAACTGGGCGAAAGCTTCCCGTACGACAATATCGTAGCCAGCTACGCAGAGATCGGGCGCAAGCGCGTGCTCGACGAAGGAGTGCCCCGCAAGTCCGGTGTCGAGCGCCTGCTTCAGTACCTCACCGAACGCAACATCCCGCGCGCAGTGGCAACTTCTTCACCCCGCGCGACTGCGGAGTTCCTACTACGCGAGGCCGATATCTACGAACTCTTCAACGCGTTGGTGACCGGCGACGATGTTACCAAAGGCAAGCCGGCTCCCGATATTTTCGAGCTCGCGGCCGAGAGGCTCGGGGTGCCACCGCAACACTGTGTGGTGTTCGAAGACTCCCCGGCCGGTATCCGGGCCGCCGCAGCGGCCGGCGCATTACCGGTGCTTATCCCCGACCTGATATCCCCAGATCCGGAGATACGCGATTTGTGCTTCGCCGAGTGCGTTGACCTCGACGATGCGCGCGAGCTGCTCGCTGCGCGTACGAGCCTAGGAGCTGTCGGCAGGCGTTAATCGACGAGCAATACCGGCTACTCCATGCGGGCTTGTAGCTCCGAGAAGAGCTCTTGGTCTTGCTGTACCGCGGTCGCGATCTCGTTGAAGCGGTTAACCTCGAGCCCCTCGGACTGAACCACGTTCTGCATATCCCGTTGAGCTTCTTGCTCGAGGCGTACGAGTCCGTCGAGCAGCTCCTCGTACGCCTCTTGCTCGGCGTCGCTGATATCTTCCGGCATCTCGATCTGCGGGTTGAGCGCAGCCGAATGAATCTCTTGGAATCGTCGTTCCTCGAGTTCGGACTCGCCGATCTGAGTTTCGATGCGCTCCTGCGCTTGGAGTTGAATTTCCTGCACGGCTGCCATCGCGCGTGCAAACTGATCGAGATCGGACTCGCTTACCTCAATTTGGGGTGCTTGCTGCGGTGTTTGCGGCGAAGGTGCGCCCTCAAAGGCTTCCTGAGCCGCTGCAGGGGCTGTT
>SLBH01000252.1 GCA_007126415.1 Spirochaetales bacterium | reverse complement strand
TGAGGGCGGCTATGCTCGGGCTATGGATCTGAATAAGCGCCGTTTGCGCGCCTATAAAAGCGCGCAGAAACCCGGCGAGGCGAGCGATGGTGACGATGCGTCTTCAGATAGCGGCGCGGATCCCAGTGGTGACTTTAGCTCAACCGATGAGCCGAGGCGGCGATTTAGCGGCCTGGAGAAGACTACCGGAGTCTCGCTGCCAAGGGCCACCGCGGGCGCCGAGGCCGAGGGTGAGGCCGAAGCGCCTGCGCGCCGGGTGGCTAAACTGTTGCTGTTGCTTGGTAAGGATGAGGCCGCCGAGATACTGCGACATCTGTCGGCAGATGAAATAGAGCGAGTTACCTACGAGATAGCGCGGGTTCGTGCGGTTGGCCGAGAGGAGGCGCAGGCGCTCGCCGGCGAGTTCGGCGCGCTCATGAAGCGAACGCGCCTCGAGCCGCAAGGCGGGCCTGACACGGCGTTGCAGTTCTTAGAGTCGGCCTTTGGAAACGAGCGCGGTGAAACGATCTATACGCGGGCGTTAGGACGACCGCCGCGTGCGTACTTCGAGTTCTTGGAGGAGCTTGAGTCGACGCAGTTGATCACGCTGTTCAAGAACGAGGCGCCGCCGGTGGTGAGCATGATTCTTGCCTGGCTTTCACCGGCGACCGCATCGAAGGTGTTGCAATCTTTGCCGCTCGAGTCTCAGCGTGAGGTTGTCAAACGCGTCTCACGGATGAGAAAGATCGACACGGCGGTGCTTAACCAGATCGAGGATGCCATCAAAGAGAAGATTCGAAGGCAGGGACGTGTGGTGTCGCAGGATCTCGACGGGCACAGTACGGTTGCCGCGATCCTCCGTTATATGGACTCGAGTTCCGGTGAGGAGATCATTGCACGGATTCGCGGCGAGGATCCGGAGCTTGCCGACGCGGTTGAGCAGCAGTTGTTCACGATCGAGTCGGTGCTGTATATTCAAGATGCGGACCTTCAAGGCGTGCTTCGCGAACTTGAAGATACCGAGATCGCTCGCACACTGAAAGGTAAGCGTGATGAAATTCGCGGCAAGCTCTTGGCGAATCTCTCGATGCGGCGGCGACGAATGGTTGCGGAGGAGTATGAGCGGCTCGGGCCGGTTCCGCGGCGGGAAGTCGACGAGGCAGTCGATGCGTTTGTGAAGCGTTTACGCGAGCTCGAGGCGGAGGGCAAACTTCGACTGAGCGACCGCGAGGATCTGGTGGAGTAGGGGAAGGCGGATCTCACAAAGGGGAGTCCTAAGCACCCCGAGAAAAGGAGTGGTATGTGCCCTCGTTAGGCATGGCGTATCTGTTCTGGGCGGCGTCGTTTTTCGGCATGGCCGGGTTGCACCGGTTTTATTTGGGTAAGTTTGGGAGCGGCTTAATCTATTTTTTTACGTGGGGCTTGTTTGGGTTCGGCACGCTGTATGACGCCTTGACCCTCCCGGAACAGGTGCGCGACGCGCAGCTGCGGCGGCGCCTGCGCAGCGGTTTTGGTGACGGCGACGCGTACTCTCAAGCGCTGGAAGCGCTGCGACGCGAGCAGCTCGGGCGTTCCGACGCGGGTAGGCGTGGGACGGGGCAACCTCCCACCATCGAGCAAGTGATTCTGCGAACCGCGCAGCGAAACAACGGTGTAGCCAGCCCCGCGACGGTCGCGCTCGAGGGGAACGTCTCCACCGATCAGGCTAAGTCGCATCTCGAGCGGCTTGCCGAGCGGGGGTTTTGCGAGATCAAGGTGCGCAAGAGTGGTAGCATCGCGTACGTGTTCCCCGAACTAAGGAGTCCCGAAGCCGAGGACGAGTTCGAGGACCTATGACGCGCGCCACGGCCCTAATGAAGCTCCGTGATTGACACGGATGGGGTCGATCCGTAATATTTCCGCCATATGACAGCAGATGAACTCCGCAAGAAGTACATTCAGTTTTTTGAACGACATGGGCACGTGCAGATTTCCGGTGCGTCGCTGATACCCGAGAACGATCCCACGGTGCTGTTTACGACCGCCGGTATGCATCCCTTGGTGCCGTATATTCTCGGACAAGAGCATCCGGCCGGTAACAGACTCGTTGATTACCAGAAATGCATTCGAACCGGTGATATCGACGACGTGGGAGATTTCAGCCACCTTACTTTTTTTGAGATGCTCGGTAACTGGTCGCTCGGCGATTACTTCAAAGAAGAAGCGATCCGTATGAGCTACGAGTTTCTCACCTCCTCCGAATGGCTCGCAATAGATCCGGAGAAGTTGTCGGTAACGGTGTTTGAAGGTGACGAAGAGGTTCCTCCTGATCACGAGTCTGCCCGGGTCTGGGAAGAACTCGGGATTCCTCGCGAGCGCATTCATTATTTGCCGCGCTCCGACAACTGGTGGGGGCCGGCGGGTGCCACCGGTCCTTGCGGGCCGGATACCGAGATGTTTATTGACACCGGGATCCCAGGTACCGCCGAAAGCCGGCCCGGCGTCTCCGACGGTAAGTACATGGAGGTCTGGAACGACGTCTTCATGCAGTACAACAAGCAGGCCGACGGTAGCTACAATGAGCTTGAACGTACGTGCGTAGACACCGGAATGGGTATCGAGCGCACGATCGCGATTCTGCAAGGCAAGAACTCGGTGTACGAGACCGAGATCTTCACGCCGCTCATCGCGAAGATCGAGGAACTGACCGAGCGCCGTTACGGGGACCACGAGGATGAGGACCGCTCGATACGAATCATCGCCGATCATGTCCGCACCGCTACCTTCGTTCTTGGTGACGAACGCGCGGTAAAGCCCTCGAACGTTCAGCAAGGCTATATTCTTCGGCGTTTGATCCGTCGCGCGGTGCGCCATGGGCGCAAGCTTGGGCTTTCGGGAACCTTCCTTCAGCACCTTGCCGATGTCGTGATAGAGATCTATCGCGAGGCATACCCTATTCTCATCGAGAAACTGGAGTTCATTCGCAGCGAGTTATACGCCGAGGAGCAGCGTTTTCTTGCCACGCTCCAGAAGGGCGAGCACGAGTTCGCGAAGAAACTTCCGGAGTTGCTGGGGAAGGATGACCGTACAATTCCTGGAGATGTTGCGTTTCGCTTGTACGATACCTACGGCTTTCCGGTTGAGATTACCGAGGAGCTCGCTCGTGAGCACGGGCTCAAGGTAGACCGCGAAGGGTTTGATAAGGCCTACGAAGAGCACCAGCAACGATCCAAAATGGACCACAGCGTTGCGTTCAAGGGTGGGCTTGCCGACCACTCGGAGCTAACAACTCGCTTGCACTCCGCGACCCATCTTCTGCATCAAGCGCTGCGCGACGTTCTCGGCGATCATGTTGAGCAAAAGGGCAGTAACATTAATCCCGACCGCTTACGGTTCGACTTCACTCATCCCGACAAACTGACGCCTGAACAGCTCAAGCGCGTGGAGGAGATTGTAAACGAGCAGATCGAGCGTGATCTCTCCGTCGGCGTCGAGACCATGACACTCGGTGAGGCGCGCGAAGCCGGGGCTATTGCGTTGTTTGGGGATAAGTACGACGAGGTTGTGAAGGTGTACTCAATGGGCGAGTACTCTCGCGAGGTGTGTGGGGGGCCGCACGTATCGCGTACGGGCGAGATAGGCAGATTCAAGATTAAGAAGGAACAGTCGTCGTCACAAGGGGTGCGGCGCATACGTGCGGTAGTGGAGTGAGGCTGAGGTCTACCGGCCGAACGTATCGCCGCTAACTCTGTGTGTCGCTACGTGCGCGCAGACGCTCGTACATATCGTACACGTGTCGATTACGGATCCCGAGCTTCTGAAACTGAGCGAGAATCTCAAGCGCGTTCTGGGGCTCACCGAGCTTGAGGTAACAATCGGCGATCTCGGTGTAGAGTCGATGATTCTTGCTGTCGGACTTGAGAAGGCCTTCTAGAGATTCGATTGCGTTGCGATAGTTTCCCTTGGCTTTGTTGATGAGCGCAAGACCAAGCACGGCGTAGACATCGAACTCAATATTGAGCGCCTTGTTGTAGTACATCGCTGCGCGTTCATAATCGTCCATGTTGCGGTACGCGTCGCCGGCGCGGGTCAAGATTACCTTGTTATCCGGGTCGCGTTCTAGTATTCGATTCCAGTACCGCAACGACTCCGACTGCCGGTTGAGACCGCGGTAGCAGTCTGCCATGCCGAACAGGGCGTAGAAATTGTAGGGCTCTCGCTCGAGCGCCTCCTCGAAGTACGGGATTCCTTCGGCGTACGTCTTGAGCTTGCGATGGCAGTTGCCGAGTGAGGTCAGGACACGAATATCGACACGATCGCCGTGAAGGTCGCGAATTCGACCCCAATACGACTTCGCTTCCTCAAAGTCTTTGAAATCGTAATGGAGATGGCCGAGCCCGATTAAGGCGTAGGCGTTGTCGGGTTCTATCTGCAGAACTTTGAGATACAGGTCGCGCGAACGCGCCATATCGCGCACCTTGCGATACGCGTCGGCTACGCGCGTCAAGACGGTGACGTTTTCGTCGTCGTGTTCGAGATAGCGTTCCCACACACCGATGGCTTTGTGATAATGCCGCAACGACTTGTAGCAGTCGGCGAGCCCAAACAGCGCGTAGTTGTTATCGGGGTAATGCTCGAGACACCGCTGGTAGTACTCCACCCCTTCGCGAAACGCCTTGCGTTTTCGTGCCGCGTCGCCAAGCCCAACTAACGCATAGTTGTTATACGACTCGAGCGCGAGCATCTCTTTGAAGAGATCTTCCGCTTCCGTAACGTAGTCTTCTTTCAAGAGCTGATACGCCTTCTGCGACAGCTCGGCCAGTCTGTGGGCGCGCTCGCGCTGTAGGTGTTCGTCGTTTGCGATTTCTCGCTCGACGGCATCGCCGTCGTCCTGCGGCCCAATTTCGTTTTCCATCATTGTTTATGTGCTCGCTCTTTCTGTGCTTGCTGATCCTGTGCTTCGTCTTCCAGCAACCAGGTGCGCAAAACCAAAGCCATTCGCTCGATCATTCGCGCCGTCTTACCGCTGTCCGGGGCAAGACGGTACATCTGAAACGCCGCCAACGGTTTGTTCTGCTTGTAATACAAGTCTCCCAAACGAATCAGCCCATCGGTGTACCGGACTGTGATGAAGATTCGCTTCGCGGTCTCGTAGTGACCGTTATTAAATAGCTCGTTGCCTTTCCGAATGAGTGTTGTCCGTTGCTCGCTTGTTAGCTTGGGACGCTTGTGTTCTGCAGGCGCCGAGGTTTTTGTAAACCCGTTGTTCCTCCCGCCTGCCGGCTTATCTGCACTCATGAACTGCCGAGCCTTCTGTTATCCGTAGTATATGCCGCCATACCCCAAAAATCAAACCATGACCGCGGTTGAGCCGGATTCGTGGTGCCCTCCCCCCGGTCACACCCCCACCCTCGGGCACGCTTGGCCACGCCCAGGTCAGAGGCTTCCTTTTGTGGAGCGTACCCGATCATGCCGTCTATAGGCTTGCGCAATCGCACGACCGAGCGCCTTCATCAAGGCCTCACACATATGATGCGTATTCGCGCCGTAGCGGGCGTCGAGATGAAGGTTGATTGCGGCGTTCATAGCGAGTCCGTGAAAGAACTCCCGCAGTAGCTCCACCGCGAACGCTCCGCAGTAGGGTTGCGGATACTCGGCCCGGTACACGAGGTAGGGACGATTCCCGGCGTCGATCGTCGCCTCGGACAATGCATCGTCCATCGGGATGACCGCGTGCCCGTAACGTGCCACAGGGCCGTGCTGGTCTACCGCTTTCGCGAGGGCCTGCCCAAACACGATACCGACGTCTTCCACCAGGTGATGAGGATCAACCTCAATGTCGCCACGTGCTTGAACCTCAAGGCCGAGTCCGCCGTGAAACGCCATGGCGTGCAGCATGTGATCGAAAAACGGCACACCGGTCTCGATCGTGAGCGGTTGATCGGTGTCGAGCTGCAACCTTAGGCGAATCTCGGTCTCTTTGGTGCTGCGCTCCACCTGCACGTCACGCGCAGCCGGCACCCCTTCGCCCACAGGCCGAACGCCCTGCTGTTCTTCATCCGTTGTTTGATTCATGTTCGGTATCCCCGTTCTCGATAATTTGTTGCAGCAACTCCGCAACGCGTCGATAGTGCAACTTGTAGTAAGCCGGATTGCAGACGAGCTTCACCCGGATCTCGGCTAGGTCCTCGGTGACCTTCAGGTTGTTGGCCTTCAGCGTAGACCCGGTTTCAACGAGGTCCACGATGTACGGCGCCAACCCGAGCACCGGCGCGAGCTCAACCGAACCGTTGAGACGAATAACCTGTACCGGAATTCCGCGCGCGTGGAAGAAGTCGTGTGCAAATCGGGTGAACTTGGTTGCCACGGCGAGCTGCGCACGGTCCCCCGCCGGGTCGTGGTCCGCGCGACAGGCGAGACACATACGCGTTGCCCCAAACTCAAAGGTATGTAACTCGAAGAACTCCGAGCCGGCTTCGTACAACACGTCGGTACCACAAACACCGAGTCCGGCGATGCCGTGCGCCACGTATACCGGCAGATCGCTGTTCTTCACCAGAATCAGCTTCAGCCGACCTGCGTCATCGGTGGCGGTGAGGCTGCGCTTGGAGATCTTGAAGCGGAAGCCGCAACTCTGCAGGTGATCGAGCACCTGCTCCATGAGGCGTCCTTTCGGCAGGGCCATCGTCAGTGGAGCGATCTTGTTGCCGCTCATAGAAGCGCTACCTTTCCATCGGCGCGCACCGCGTCCGCTCGACGTAACCGATCGACGAAACTCTCGCCGTCTACCTGTACCGCGTGCGATGCATCGGTTGAGGCGCCATCGATCAAACGGTGCTCCTCGATCTTCCGCAGAAGAATCGAGAACCCCACCGCGGGAGCATCGAATCCGAAATGACTCAAGAGTCGATCGTAGCGGCCTCCCGAGGCTACCGCCGATCCCACCCCCTCCATATAGACGTTGAACACAACCCCAGTGTGGTAGGGCTGTGAGCCGACCTCCGATAAGTCTATGCGAAGCTCGGCCCGCAATTCCAGCCGCGCGTACTCCTCGGCGATTCGTTCTACGTAACGGAGCGCTTCGCGCTCCAGCTCGCTTAAGTGGCGCGCAGTATCGTGGCGCGAAAGCAGCGCCTCGAGCTCCTCGCGCGTGCCGATGAACGCAAATAACTCCGCCAACAACGCCGCGCGTTCCTCGGAACACCCGTTGGCGATACACAACTCGGCGACCTCGGAACTGCGGCGCAGCGCAACCGCGCGTCGCATACGCCCGGCCGCTTCGGCGGATTCGGGGGCTACGATCGCGTGCAGTAGCGCGCGCGAGCCGAGATGCACCACGCGCGGCGGAGCGTTGATCTCGTTGAGCACTCGATCGAGAAGCGCTAATACCTCCAACTCGGCGTCGGCTCCGGGCTTGCCGATGAGCTCGACACCGGTCTGGAAGAACTCGTCGTTTGAGATATCCTCGGCGTCTTGATGGCGTAGGATGGTGTCGGCGTACCAAACGCGAACCGGGAGCTCGTCCTCGGTCAGCATGAGCCCCATCTGCTTCGCAAGAAAAAGCGTGTTGTCGTAGCGCAGCATCAGCAGGTCACCCTCACGATCGATCAGGCGATAGATGCTACGGGCATCGTGACTTGGGATCAGTCCTTCGTACACGCCGAAGAAATCGAAGACCGGTGTTTGAATAGGCAGATAGCCCCATAACTCGAACACGCGCTCAATGCGTTCCATGATGCGACGATGGCGGTACGCATCCTCGAGATAGAAGCTTTCGGCACCTTGGGGTAGTTGCAGTAACGCTCGCTTGCGGTTGGTCACCTTGGCGTTCTCCGTTGCAGGATTACTCTACGGCCCGGTAGGATCGGGGACTCGAGAAACTATATCAGAAAACCGGCGCCCGGTGGAACCGCGCCCGTTCGATCGACGGCGGCTACAGTTCCTGAGTGCGGCGATAGAAGCTCACCTGCGAACCGCCGTAGAGTTGTGTGCGGCTGCGGTGTAAGTTGCTGATTTCCTCCGACAGTGCCTCGGTCCGAGGGTGATGAATCAAGATCTCGGTGTCGATCCCGCACGCCTTAGAGGCGGCGATCTTAGCGAGAAGATCGTTCTTGTAGCGGTAGCGAAACGGCGGGTCGCAGAAGATCAGATCGAACGGTTCGCGTGCGCGCAATAGGTAGCGTTCCACCGGCGCGGTGTAGATCTCAACGCTCTGCTCACACAGCGAAAGATTGGCCTCGAGAATGCGTCGCTTGCCGTGGTCACGCTCCACCGCGGTCACCGCCACCGCACCGCGCGAACACGCCTCGAGCGCAACTACCCCCGATCCCGAGAACAGATCGAGAAAGCGAGCGCCCTCGATCGATCCCAGAATCGCGAACAACGACTCTCGCATGCGATCCATCGCCGGGCGGATCTCCCCGGGGGGGCACTGAACGGTTCGGCCCTTGAGACTGCCGCCGGTTATACGCACGGCTCCTCCTTGGTGAACGGCAAAAACTCGAGCAAGCTACGCTCGAGCACAGGGTGCTCCGAGACCGACGTGACCGCCGTCGCCGCTCGCTCAAGAAGATCGAGGTCACGCTCGAGCTCCGTGAACCGCAGTCGCAGCATCCCGGCCTGACGAACGCCGCCGAGTTCTCCGGGGCCCCTGATCTTGAGATCGTGTTCGGCTATCGCGAAGCCGTCTTGCTCCTGGTGCAAGACTCGTAGTCGCTGCTTGGCGTCCTCGGTGGGCTCCTCGCCGTATACCAAAAACGCAACTCCCGGCCTAAGCCCTCGCCCGACGCGGCCTCGCAACTGGTGCAGCGCCGAGAGGCCGAAGCGGTCGGCGTGCTCTATCACGATCGCGACCGCGTTCTCGACGTCGACGCCCACCTCGAGCACCGTGGTTGATACCAGAACCTGAATGCGTCCCGCGGTGAACGCCTGCATCGTGCTGCGCTTCTGCTCCTCCGAGAGTCGGCCGTGGATCAGGCCTATTGAGAACTCGGAAAGGTAGCCGCCGGCGAGCTCCTCGGCGGTTTCTTCGGCGGAGGCCGATTCGCCGTTCTCGTCGGCTTCGATTCGTGGGCAGACGACAAAGGCTTGTCCTCCTTCGCGAAGGCTCGAAGCGACATGCGCGTACACCTCGGCCCGCCGGGTGCGGCGGGCAAGGTGAGTTGTCACCGTCCGGCGTCCCGGCGGCCGATGGCGCAGCTGCGATATCTCGAGCCCGTTGTATAATGTGAGCGCGAGCGTTCGAGGGATTGGAGTAGCGGTCATCAGCAGCACGTCCGGGGCCGCGCCCTTCTCGCGGAGCGCCGCGCGCTGCGCCACACCGAAGCGGTGCTGCTCGTCTATGACTACGTACGACAACGCACGAAACTGTACCTGGGGTGTGAGAAGCGCGTGGGTGCCCACCACGCAGTGAGCGTTTCCCTCGGCGATGCGCTCATGGAGCGCGCGTCGCTCTTGTGCGGTGAGCTTGCCGACCGCTAACTCAACGCGCACCCCTTGGGGTTCGAGAAGCTCGCGCAAGGTCTCGTACTGCTGGCGTGCGAGCAGCTCGGTCGGCACCAGAACCGCGGTTTGTTCGCCGAGCTCTAGACGCGGAGCCATAGACAACAGTGAGATGACGGTCTTGCCGGAGCCCACCTCGCCGTGCAGCAGGCGCGCCATCGGGCGCGGCGAACCAAGGTCGGTAAGGATCTCGTCCAAGACGCTGTGCTGTTCGGCGCTGAGAGCGAAGGGAAGCCGCGCGAGCAGCGCCTCGAGCATCCCACGCGGCTGCGTTCGCGGAGGACGTTCGGTTTCGTGCAGCGCCGCGACCAAGCGCCGCTGCGCAAACTGCAGCGCGAGCAGTTCCTGCAGAGCGAACCGTCGGCGGCCGCGTTCGGCATCCTCGAAACGTTCCGGGCGATGCATGGCGCCGAGAGCCTCAGCCGCCGACGGCACTCCCGCCGCTTCTCGCAGCGTTTCCGGCAACTCGTCTTGAATATTGTGCCCCCAATGATCGAGCGCCAGCGCGATCGCGGTGCGCACATGGTGTTGGGACAATCCGGAACTCAAAGGATACACCGGCACGATGCGAAAGAATAGCGCACTTTCTCGGCTCTGTTCACCTCGAGGAGGCCCAACGGTCTCGCCCGGCGCCGGTTCGATCTCGAAGTTCGCGGCCTGTAGCTCGCGGTAACGGTACTGAAAGACCGCAGAGACCCGTATTACGCTGCCGGGCGGATAGCTATCGGCGAGAAATGCACGTCCGAAACATACCAGCGCGGCGCGTTGTGTACCGTCGGAGATGATGAGCTTAAGGGTTCGATTGCGCCCCTGACCGAAATACTCGTGTTTGATGATCTGCGCGACGGTGTTAACGAGTTCGCCGCCGGCGTCGGCCAGGGCCCGCGGCGAGCTGCGGTCTTCGTAACGACGAGGCAGATACAGGAGGAGATCGGCAATCGTGAGCACCCCTCGTTCCGAAAACGCCTTCAGCCGTTTAGGGCCCACGCCGTCGAGCTTGCGGATGCTCGTGCTCAGTTCGTGAAGATACACTATACCCGCCGGGTGGGTTACACCGGAAGCTGCGCGAGCACGTTCACCAGCGATGAGATCAGGAAGCTGCCGAGCAGCAGCACAAGAACCAAAACCCCGGCGTACAGCAGCAAGGCGTTTTGATAGCTGGTGCTACGCCCACGCGAGACCTTGGAAACAAGCCGGTACGCCAACGGTTGCAGCAGCCGATCGAGCGTGATCCAGAAACGGCCGGCGGTGTTCACGTGAAACATAAACCCGACGAGGCGGATCACCCCGAACACCAAGAAGAGAAACACAATGAACGACGCAGCGGCCCACAACGCGCCGAGCACCTCCGCCAGTACGATCCCAAGCGTAATCTGCGCCGCAAACGCGATGCGAGTGATGATGTTGTTGAGGATAGAGAGTGTAATGAGCGCGAGGACCGGCGAAAAATCCACCGGCAGCCCACCAAACACACCGACGCCGCGAAACACGTTGAGATACGGATCGGTGATCCGCGAGATGATCTCCACAAGCCGGCCGGCCGGTGCTTGTCCGAACCATGTGAGTATGATCCTGAAAAAGATCAACAGCATGTAGATTGAAACCGCGGTGCTTACGCCCCGTAACACCGTTTGTAACATGGAGTACCTCCGCCGAGCTAAGCTATCTTCCTTCTAAGCCGCGGGTGTGGCTTAGATCCCTTACTGCTTCCAGACCTCGAGTACCCGCGGATACCCCCGGATATCTTCCAGTATACTCGATTTCGCCGAGATCGTAAGCTGCGACGACGCGCGCACTACGGTCTCTTTCTCAGGACAGCCGATATGCAGATAGACCGGGCAGTTGCCGCCGTGTTCGAACAAGAATGCCCGCAGTTGATACAACTCGTCTTCGTCCTCGAGCTCTTCGGCTATGCGAATGTGAATTTCGCCGGTATCGCGTTCATCCATCTCTTCTGGCTCCCTTATCTCGGTTACTACCAGCTGTAGTTTCTCGTTGCGCAACTCAAGTTTACCAATTACGCCGATGATCACGCCGGACTCGACGGTATCGCGGTGCTGTTCACACAACTCCTCGAACAGTACGCACTCGATGCTCCCGTTGAAATCTTCGAGCACCAAAAACATCATCGGGCGCCCGTTCTTGGTATAGATTATCATGCTCGACTTCACTAAGCCCAGTACCGTGTGCAGCTTCTCGCTGTTCGGCGAGCCGGGGCGGGCCAGATTCAGGCTGGTGGTTTCCCTCCAGCGCTCGCGGTACTCGTCGAGTGGGTGCCCCGACAGATACATTCCGAGATGATCGCGCTCCCATTGGAGTCGCTGAGACAGGGTTACCTCCTCGAGCGACTCGAACTGAGGCCCGCCGAGCTCGGACGAGTCTTCGTCAAACAACGACACCTGCCCAAGACGACGGTTTTCCTTTGTTGCGGCGGCGAACTCGATCGCGGTGCCGAGGTTCTGCAGCAGCGTCGCTCGGTTGGTGCCGAGCGAGTCAAACACCCCCGCCTGAATGCAAACCTCGAGCATCTTGCGGTTCATCGCGCTAAGGTTGACGCGCTCGAGGAAATCTATGAAAGACTCGAACGCTCCGTCGGCTTCCCGTACGCGCACGATCTCATCCACCGCGGCGCTTCCGAGATTCTTGATTCCGAGCAGGCCGTAGAGAATGCGCCCGTCTTCAACCGTGAAGTAGTGGCTACTGCGATTCACGTCCGGGGGCGCAATCTCGATCCCCATGCTGCGGGTCTCTTCGATGTACTGGCTGAACTTATCTTGCGAGGAAATCTCGTTCGTGAGGTTCGCGGCCATGAACTCAACAGGGTAGTTCGCCTTGAGATAGGCGGTTTTGTATGCGAGTACCGAGTACGCCGCGGCGTGCGATTTATTGAATCCGTATCCGGCAAAGGGCTGTAACAGATCGAAGATTGTCTCGGCTTGCTTCTCGCTGAACCCGCGCTCTCTGGCTCCCTCGAGAAACTCTTTCTTCATCTGCTCCATCTCTTTGAGCTTCTTCTTGCCCATCGCGCGGCGCAGGATATCGGCTTGCCCAAGCGAGAACCCGCCTACGATCCGTACAATCTCCATGACCTGTTCTTGGTACACGATAACGCCGTAGGTCTCTTTGAGCACGTGCTCGAGCTCCGGCAGCGGGTAGCTGATCGGCGTACGCCCGTTCTTAGAGCCTACAAATTGGTCGATGTTTTCCATCGGCCCGGGGCGATAGAGAGCGTTCAACGCGATCAAGTCCTCGATTCTCTCCGGGCGTGCTCGTGTGAGAATCTTCTGCATCCCGGCGCTCTCAAACTGAAAGATGCAGGCGCTCTTGCCGAGGCCAAGCAACCGGAATGTGGCCTCATCGTTTTCAGGAGCCTTCTCGATATCGAACTCGATCCCGCGACCGCGAATGAGATTCTCGGTGTTGCGAATTAGGGTGAGCGTCTTCAAGCCCAAAAAGTCCATCTTCACGAGCCCGCAATCCTCGAGCTGGTCCATGGTGTACTGTGTCGAGATCGATTTCGTGCGGGGGTCGCGGTACAACGGTACGTACTCGGTGAGCGCTTCGCGCCCGATCACGATCCCGGCGGCGTGCGTAGAAGGATGGCGATGCAATCCTTCGAGCTTGATCGCCACCTCAATGAGCTCTTGATGCACCCCGCCTTGTTCACGAAGCTCGCGGAGGCGCGGCTCCTCTTCGAGCGCCTTCGCGAGGGTGATGTCGAGTCGTGCCGGAACGAGCTTCGCGATCATGTCGGACTCGGCGAACGGTAGATCCAGTGCTCGCGCCACGTCGCGAATCACGGCGCGCGCCTTCAACGTACCGAACGTGATGATCTGGCCGACCTTCTCGGCGCCGTACTTCTCGGTGACGTAACGTATCACCTCGTTGCGTCGCTCGTAGCAGAAATCGATATCGAAGTCGGGCATCGAGATGCGGTCGGGGTTGAGGAAGCGTTCGAACAGCAGACCGTACTTCAGCGGATCGATATCGGTGATCCGCAGCGCGTAGGCTACGATTGAGCCGGCTCCCGAACCGCGTCCGGGCCCCACCGGGATGTCTCGCTCGCGCGCGAACGCGATGAAGTCCCAGACGATCAAGAAATACCCGGTGAACCCCATGCCGATGATGGTGTCGAGCTCGTAGTCGGCGCGCTTGGTTATCTCCTCGGTCGGCGCGTCGTACCGTGACCGCAATCCGTCATAGGTGATCTGCCGCAGGTACGCGTCGTCACTCTCGAACTCCTGCGGGATGTGGTAGTCGGGAAAGATCGGCCCCGGTAGCTCAATCTCGAGGTTGCAGCGCTCGGCGATGCGCATGCTGTTCTCCAGCGCTTCCGGAGACTGGGCGAACAAGGCCCGCATTTCCTCGTGGCTCTTGAGATAGAACTCGTCCGAGGAAAACCGGAACCGATTGGTTTCGTTCTTCTTTCGCCCCGACCCTATGCACATGAGGATGTCCTGTGCGTTCGCGTCTTCGTTGTGCACGTAATAGCACTCGTTCGTCGCGACGAGCGGAACCCCGAGCTCGCGTCCGAGCTCTATCAACTGCGGATTCACCGTAGCCTGCTCCGGGATGCGTTGATTCTGCAGCTCGAGATAGAAGTTCTCGGAACCGAGGAGATCGCGATACCAGGCCGCTCTGCGATAGGCTTCTTCACGGCGGTTGCGCAACAGAAGGCTCGGAATCTCGCCCGAGACCGAGCCACTGAGTCCGATGACCCCGTGGTGGTCGGCTTTGAGCATTGCCCAGTCGATGCGAGGTCGGTAATAGAACCCCTCGGTATACGCGCGTGAGGAGAGCCGCATCAACGTCTTGTAGCCCTCGGCGTTCTGCGCCAACAGCACCAGTCGAAAGAAGCGCTTGCCGGTTTCGGTGGCTCCAACCTCGGGGTCGGCATTCTCAACCAAAAAGAAATCACATCCCACGATAGGCGTTATGCCGCTGTCACGGCAGGCCTTGTAGAACTCGAGCGCGCCGAACATATTGCCGTCGTCGGTTATAGCGAGATGAGAGTAGCCCAACTCCGCAGCTCGTGCCACCAGCGAGGGTATCGAAGCGGTGCTGCGCAACAAACTATAGTCCGAATGTACGTGCAGATGGGCGAACTCCGCCACAAGTAATCTCCTTCGCGCCTAACGTAGTTGTTGGGCAAACCACTCGGTGAGCCGTATCGCACGGCGACCTTGAATCGAGCCGCGCGGGATCGCCTGTTCCTCCATCACGCCCGCGATTCCGGTCTCAATCGCCTCGTAATCGCGCTTTGAGAGGGGTACCTTGCGGCCCACCAACTCGGCCTCGAGCGCGCGATTGCGAATCATACGCGGGCGGTGCGTGGTGATCGCGAAGCGGAAGTCGGACAGTACGCCGTTGTCGAGTTGTGCGAGCCCGCAGAATACCAGCGGGTTGGTTTGCGGCAGGTATATTGTACCAAAACTCTTGAAGGCTTGTCTGTTCCAGCTTCCCGGTGTGATGCGCAGCCGTGTCATGACCTCGCCCGGTTCCAGCACGAGACGGCCGCCGTCATCGTGTACTCGGCCGACGCGAACCCAACGCGAGCCGGCGGCGCTACGAAGCTCAACACGGCCTTCGAGCAGATAGAGGATCGGGATCAAGGTCATCAAGCGGCCCGAGACGCAGATGTTGCCGCCTACGGTTGCGAGGTGTTCGATTCCGGGCGGACCGAGCGTTCGGATTGCCTCAAACAACGCCGGCGGGAGTGCCTTCGCTCCGAGTGCGATTATGCGTCCAAGCGTAACTCCGGCGCCGAACTCAACGTGCTTCACGGTCCGCGTCACGCGCGTCAGCTCCTCAACCTGATGAAGACTGATAACCTTCTCCGGGAGCTCGACGTAGGGGGTGTTGCGGCTACTTAGGATGTGCGTCCCGCCGGCGTAGATCGTTGCGTCGGGGTGCGCCTTCAGGATCTGCAGGAGCTCGCCGAGGCCCGTCGGGACGAAGACGCGACTCCGTTCAGAAATTGCGCTCATTGTATCGCCTCTTGCGCGCTTTTGCCGCGTGCCTGATGCCGTTTACGAAGCTCGAGTAGCTCGTGCAGCGGCACCACACGCCCGAGGTAACGCGCTCAATGTCGAGGTCGCTCGGCTCGAGCTCGGTAAGCAGGAGCGAATGCGCTACCAAGA
>SLBH01000028.1 GCA_007126415.1 Spirochaetales bacterium | reverse complement strand
CCGGCGCCCGTGCGGCAGATGCCGCGGGCGAGGTGGACGGCACCGGCAGCGCCACCGGCCACCCAAGCGCCGCGCACAGCCCGGCGGGCGGCGCGGCAAACAGCGCGGCAAACAGCGCGACGGCGGGCGCACCGCTTTTCAGCATCCGCAATGTATCGCTCTACGAGGGGCATTTCCCGCTACTGAGCGACGTCTCGCTCTCGGTACGCGCGGGCACGATTGTGGGGATAACCGGTATCCGCGAGAACGGGCTCGAGCACCTCGAGGATGTGATCTCCGGCTCTACTATTCCCGACTCCGGCGAGGCTGTGATCGGCGACAAGCACATCACCGAGTTCTCCCCTCGCCGCTTCCGTCGCCTGGGTGTGGCGTACGTCCCGACCGACCGCCTGATCCGCGGCGCGAGCATGGACTCAAGCGTGCAGGAGAACCTGATCCTGCTCCGGCGTAAGCGCTTGCAGAAGCGCGGTGTGCTCGACCGCAAGAGGCTCGAAGGCTTCTCCTCGGAGCTCAAGGAGAGGTTCGGTATTGCGGCGTCGCTCAAACAACCGCTGCGTCGTCTTTCGGGCGGCAATATTCAGAAGGTGATTCTCTCGCGCGAGCTCTCGATCGGGGCGCGGGTGGTGATCTTCTCGGAGCCGAGTTGGGGGCTCGATTTCCGCAGCCGGCAGTTTGTGTACCACGAGATTCGCAGGCTTCGCGACGAAGGTACCGCGGTCATATTGATATCAGCCGATATCGACGAGGTCCTGAGCTTGAGCGATGAGATCGCGGTGATGTTCAAGGGCCGCATCGCGACGGTGCTGCGTACCGAACAGCGCACGCGTGAGAAGATCGGCGAGTACATGCTGGGGCTCGAGAAACAGGAGCGCGAGCAATGAGCCGAGGAAGCCCTCGCGGAAGTTTCGCCGGGATCGCGATAGCCTTGATCGCAGCGGTGCTGGTGACGGTCGTGATGCTGGTAATCGGAAGCCGCACGCCGCAGGCCGCGATCCGGGCGTTCTTCTTCGGGCCGTTCAGCAACACCTACTACCTCGGCAACATGATCAACGGGTTCACGGTACTGGTGTTGACCGGGCTCGGCGCGGCGCTCGCGTTCCGCGCGGGCGTGTTCAACCTCGGCGGCGAGGGACAGGTGTATATCGCTGCGGTCGTGACGGCGGTTACCGCAAACGCCGTAACGCACGCGTCGGCGCCGGTGGGCATTGCGCTCGCGCTGACCGCAGGCGTACTGGCGGCTGCGATGACCGCGGGGCTCTCGGGGCTGTTTCGTTTTCTCTGGGATACCGACGAGTTGATCACTTCGTTTCTGATCGCCTCGGCCTCTATTCCTATCATCGACTACATGATCGTGGGGCCGCTGAACGACCCCGCGAGTAACCTCCTGACCACCCCTCGCATACCCGAGGCGCTGCGCTTACTGCGCATCCTGCCGCCGTCGCGACTGCACATCGGCATCATCGCGGCCTTGGCGGTCGCGGCGCTCGCGTACTTCCTGTTGTTTCACACCGTGCGCGGCTACGAATGGCGGCTCACCGGTCTTAATATCGAGTTTGCGCGCTACGGGGGTATCAACACCGGGATGTACATCTTAGTGCCGATGGCGATCTCGGGAGCGTTGCACGGTCTTGCGGGCTCGTTTCACGTACTCGGCACACACCACGCGGCGCTGGTGGGCTTCTCGGCCGGGCTCGGCTGGAACGGGCTCGCGGTAGCGCTGATCGGTAGAAGCCATCCGTTGGGCGTGCTACCGGCGGCGATGGTGTTCGCGTACTTACAGAGCGGCTCGCGCACCGCCATTCTGCACACCGAGTTCACGTTTGAGCTCGCGACCATCATCCAGGCGGTGGTCTTTTTCATCATCACCGCGCAGCACCTTCCCAGCATCGCGCCGCGTTTCACCCGGCGCATAGGGGCGCGCCTCGGCATCCGCTCGAACAACGGAGGTGAGTCATGATCGTAAACAGCTTGGGGATCATGGCGCCGATCTTGATTGCAGGGCTCGGCGGACTGCTCTCGGAACGCGCCGGCGTTCTAAACATCTCGCTCGAGGGCTTGATGCTCACCGGAGCGTTCACCGCGATAGTGGTTACCGCCTCAACCGGTAGTATCCTGCTTGGGGCGACCGCGGCGGTCATAGCCGGAGCGGCCCTGGCGCTGGTCTTCAGCATAATCAGCATCGACCTCGGCTCCAACATCTTCATCACCGGCCTCGGGATCAACCTGCTTGCCCAAGGCGCTATCCCGTTCATTTCCAACCAGATGTTCGGAACCAAAGGAGTGCTGCGGTTCGCCGAGATGCCGATTCTGCCGCGCCTCGAGCTTGCGTTTGAGTTTCGCGTGCCGCTGGTGCACGATTTTCTGTTTGGCCACCACATCGGCGTCTATCTTTCGATTCTGCTTACGGCGCTCACCTGGTTTCTGCTGTACCGCACCGGGTTTGGGCTGCGGTTACGCTCGGTGGGCAGTAACCCCGAGGCGCTTCGGCTGCGCGGTCTTACCCCGGAGCATTACAAGCGCATCGCGATTGTGCTCTCGGGCGTGGGCGCCGGGCTCGGCGGGGCGCTGCTCGCGCTGCGCCTCGGGGTGTATCTGCCGAACATCACCTCCGGGCGCGGCTGGATCGCGCTCGTGACGATTTACCTCGGCTACCGTCGGCCGGGGGGCGTCTTGATCGCGGCGTTCGTGTTTGCGTTTGCCGAGACGGTCTCGATGGCGGCTCAGGGAGTAGTGGCGCTACCGAACACGGTGCTGCTGAGCCTGCCGTATGTGCTGACCGTGATCGCGATGGTGGTGTACTCGGCGGTGCGCCACAGCGGCGCGCGCAGACACTACTCGCGGTAGAGCGGGAGGCGCCGACCGAGCAGATCCTCTACCACCGCTTGCAGCGCCTCGTGCTGCCGGCCTGCCCAGCCTTGCAGCTCGGCGAGGCGTGCGCGCGGCTCCGAGAGCGATAGGTTCCCAGGGCTGCCGAGCGGCGTACGCGCCGCGATCAGCTCGACGGGGTCGCGGTCGCCAGCGAGGTTGGGGTTCTCGCCGACCTTTCGATAGGCGTCGCGGAAGCTGTCTCCGGCGCGCACGTACTCGAGCGCCGCGTCGGTCGCGAACACCTCGGGGGTAAACGCCGCGCGCAGGCGCTCGGGGTGTACCGTGAGCCGCTCCACCGTTAACGCCACAACCCGGACGCTGTCGAGCGCGGTGCGCGACGCGGCGAGCAGCGGCTGCTTTGTTTCCTGAAAATCACGATTGTAGCCCGAAGGTAGGCTCCGCACCACGTTCTTCACCTGCGCCGCCCAGCCCGAGAGCATGCCCGATTTCGCACGCACGAGCTCGAGCCCGTCGGGGTTGCGTTTCTGCGGCATGATGCTCGAACCCGAGCACAGCTCCTCCGGCAGACTGAAGTACCCAAACTCCGGCAGCGAGAACAGAATCAGATCGGTAGCAAAGCGGTTGAGCGTGAGCCCGAGCTGATCCAGCAGGTCGAGCACCAGCGACTCTACGCGCCCACGCGAGTTGTTGACGTATAGCACGTTGTTCTGCACCCGCGCAAAACCCATCAGCTGCGCGGTGCGCGCCCGGTCGAGCGGAAGCGGCACGCCGTAGCTCGCGGCCGCGCCGAGCGGCGATTGGTCCGTCACGGCGTAAACGCTCTGCAGCAACTGCAGGATATCGACGAGCTCCTCGGCATACGACGCCATCCAGAGCCCAACGGTGCTCGGCATCGCGGGCTGCATGTGCGTTCGCCCCACCATCGGGATCTCGGCATGCCGCTCGGCGCGGTCGAACAGCAGCGCCGCGCACGTTCCCCCGGCCTCCGCCAATGTCGTAAGGTATGCTTTGGTGTAGAGCCGCAGCGCGGTCACCACCTGATCGTTTCGGCTGCGGCCGGTGTGAATCTTCTTTCCGGGCTCGCCGAGGCGCTCGGTCAGACGGTTTTCTATTGCGGTGTGCCCGTCCTCGTCCTCGCGCTTGATCTCGAAGCGCCCCTCGGCGGCCTCAACCGCCACCGCGCCGAGCTCGCGCTCGAGCTCCTCCGCTTCCTCGGCGGTTAGCAGGCCCACCTCGGCGAGCATGCGCGCGTGCGCCACGCTCGCCGCGCAGTCGGCCACCGTGAGCTCACGGTCGAGCATGTAATCCTCACCCACCGTGAAGCGTTCTATGAGCTCGTTCAGCTTGTAGCCTTTCTGCCAGAGTTTCGCCACCTGCTCTCCCCCTCTGCGCACCTGGTTTTATCACACCGCTCTCGTCACCCGCGCGCGCCGGTGACAGCGCACAGCACGCCTCCCACGCGCCGGTGACAGCAGTTGCGCAGCGAAGCGCTGCGGCGCGGGATGCGGACGCTGCGGCACAGCGGCCTGTTGGCGATCTACGATGGCATCACCACCATCGACGAGGTTGTCCGCGAAACGATTATGGATGAGTAAGACCACCGGCGCCGGTGGGGAAAGGTGACCGAGTTCCGGGGTGCTCCGCGGCGGTTCCGCGGATGCGTGGGGAGCAGAGATTGAGGAGATCATCATGCCGACGTTCAACTTCGAAGCACTCAACGAGTCGGG
>SLBH01000289.1 GCA_007126415.1 Spirochaetales bacterium | reverse complement strand
TGAAGCTTGCGGGTGAAGGTGCGCGCATGACCGAGGTACACGTTTCGAGCAAGCTGCTGCGTTATCGTGCTGCCGCCCTCTACGATCGCACCTTCTCTGATGTTGGCGACCGCCGCGCGCACCATCGCTCGCAAGTCTACCCCACGGTGATTGCGAAAGTTGCGGTCCTCGATCGCGATGAAGGCCTGCTGCAGCTGCGGCGGGATCTCGTCGATCTCTACCCAGGTTCGATCTTCTTCGTAGAGATCGGCGAGCACCTCCCCGTCGGCATCGTATATCACGGTGGTCTCGCGCGCCTCGTGCTCCTCCACCATCGGCGCGGCTGTCCAGATCGAGAGCATAACGGTGCCGAGCGCGATCGCACCGATTATGAGGACGAGCGCCACCGCAATCGCAACGAGCGTACGGGTCTTAATGTGGCTGAGTTGTACCGGTACCATACGGGGTATAGTAACAAAAATACCACTCTGCTTGCCCAACCGTCGAGTTCGGCCGGGCCGCCTGACCGCCGGGTCGCGGCACTGTATTGCTACGGCCGGCGCGACACCTGTGGCACACACGCGGCGCACCAATCTTGACAAGATCGCTGAGCGCTCTGACACTGAGAAGAGATGCTGAACCAAACCCTAAGTACAAGACTGCGACTCGGTCGTGGCGTTCGTCGTGGCTGTATCGCTGCCGCGCTGCTCGCGGCTGCTCTTACACCGCTTACCGCGCGCGACTGGCCCGAGCCGTATCGGACGATCGACCCGTACGGGCTGTTACAGCCGGGCGAGCCCGGCGCGGTGTTAGACTGGGAGTTCAACCCCCAGGTGTTTCGCGGCTCGGATCACGACGCGTTTCAGCTGAACCTCGTAGGCGGCGCCGGGCTGTTTCGCATCGGCGAACGATTCGCCGCCGGTATGCGTTACGGTACGTACCTGATGAACGGGCCGTCGTACGAAGGCACGCCCGGCACACCGCACGGCGCGCTCGATTGGCTGATTAACGCAATTCAGTTCGAGTACGGTCTGCATCTTGCCTACGATCTCGACGGCTTCCGGTTACTCGGCGAGTACTCGCGCGCGAGTCAGCACCCGTTTGAAGGACGTGACGACGTCTCGAGCGATATATCGTACGACCGCGTCGCGGTTGGGATCGGCGCGCCGCGCGTCCCGTTCGGAGACGGCGGAATGCTGACCGCAGCGGCGCGCATCGCGTACGTCGATCTCTGGGACGCATGGGATCACCGTACGATCGGTAAGCCGCGCACGCAATGGATGCTGCGCACCGGCGCGTTGGCGACCTATCCGCTAACAGACGGGTTTCGCGGCCGGTTTCGGCCCCATCTCCTTGCTGAGCTGCACCCGGATTTCTTCACACAGCGCGGCGACCGGCCCGACGCGGTGCTTGCCGCGCGAGCCGGTCTGCGCCTCAGCGACGACTCTACGCCGCGGGTTATCGACCTGTATTTCGACGCCTATCTCTCGGCCGACTCCGAGAAGATGGCCGAGGAGGACCGCGACGAGTCGCCGGTGGCGCTGCTTGGGATCGGCATTCGTATCGGCAACGCCTCGGCGCACTGAGCCGGTGGTGGTTCGAAAGCACCGCAAGATCGCGGCATCGCGCCACGAGGGCGCTGCGGTCCCGGATCGGTACCGCCGCCACAAGGCAGACTCGGCGACGGCGCTCACATAAAAGACAAACCACGACCGCGCGCGGCGATCGGCCAACGCTCGGTCGCGGTGCCTGCGGCGTCGATCACGGTTGCGTAGTCGTAATGCTGAACGCTGGGACAGATATGGCGCGGGAGCACGTACACGAGCTCGCCGATTGCCGGTAGCCGGGCAACATCGGCGCCGCGAAACACCCAATGCTCTTCGCTCTGGCCGATCGGCTCGGCTCCGGGGAGGTTTAGGATCGCGCCCCGTGCCCCGGCACGGTCGGTGGCGATCGCCTTGGAGCCGATATCGATTGCGAAAAGCCCGTCCGCCGGCCGGCTAATCACGCGCCCAACGATGAGCGCCGCCGGGAGGAACCGGAGGTCGGGGTGTTGTTCCGAGTAGCCGCCGTCGTGCAGAAAGCAGGTCCCCGGTGAGAGCTCGACGTCAGGTCGTTCGGCGTGACACGGGAAGGTGGGCGTGCCGCCCATTACCACGCGCGGCACCGCGATGCCCTCGGCCACGGCCGCCGATCGAAGGTGTTCTGCGGCTGCCGATGTTTCAGCGGCGGCCGCGCACCGGGCGCTTAGCTCGTGATCGCGGATATGCCCGTCATAGGCGTGGACACCGGCGGGCTCGAGGCGCGCGCTCTCGGCAATCCGGCGATACAGCCGGAGCGCCGGTTCGCCCGGCGCGATTCCGGTGCGGTTCATCCCGGCGTTGATATCTACCAGTACCTCGAGCGTCTTGGCCCCCGATTGTGCCGGCACCGCGCCGCCACCCGGCTCGCTCATGCCCGCGACCGCTGTCTCGAGCGCCTCAAGACCTTCCACGGAGTCGGCGATCGTCTGGAAGCGCACGTTGGGGTAGCGCTGGTTCAAGGCCACGAAGGCTTCGGCGTTTGGGCCGATCATGGGATAAGCGAGGAGTACATCGGGGGCGCCCGCCTGCGCGAGCATCTCGGCCTCGGTGAGTGTGGCGCACTTGAAGCGCGTGACCCCGGCTCGCAGCAGCATCTGCACCACGTTCGGGCACTTATAGGTCTTGACGTGGGGGCGCAGGCGGTCGGCTGTGCCGGCGACGCGCAGCGCCTCGGCGATGTTCTGCTCGATGCGCGCCGGGTAAAAGCAAAGCGCCGGAGTGCGGAGTTTCTCGGGGTTAGCAATACGAAACCAGGTTTCGGCCTGCTCTGCCTGTTCTCTTTGTTCACTTTGTTCTCTCTGCATTTGTCTCTCCCTTGGGCGGCTTTACGCCGTGGGCTTCACGGAGCCGGCCAAACCTCTACGACTTGGCCGCTCGCACCGCGCGGATCACGTCGTACTGCTCATCACTGCCGGCCTTGAAGGCTTCAACGTGTGTCTCGTAACGCCCGAAGCCTTGATACTCGATCATCGCGTTGCGGAGCTTGGTGCGAATCTCCGCCGAGAGCCGCGAGTGCGCCGCGATCGTGTCCTTGGGGATGTTGTCGGTCTTGGCGATGACCTGCAGCGCGTGCGTTGGTACACCGGCGGCGGTCGCGTTCTCGAACGCTTCGTCGTAGGTGGCGCCGGCGTCGGCGTCGCCGTCTATCACGCATTGTATCACGTTGTCGTGACTGCCGGTGAAGGTAGCCTTACCGACGAAGGTGTCCGGATCGTAACCCGCCTCTCGAATTATGTGGCGCGCATAGAGATACCCGGAGGCACTTTTTTGGTCGACGTACGCGAAATGCACGTCTTTGAGTTTGTCGAGGCGGTCTATGCCGCTGTCTTTGCGGCTGACGATGAACCCGTTGTAGTAGGTCTTCCCTTTCACTTGTGGAGTAACAAGCGCGTCGATATCGAGCGACTCGCGCGCGTTCACATACGCGAACGGCGAGAACCACCCCACGTCGATGTAGCCTTCGGCGAGGCCGTCGCTCAAGGCGTCGTAATCCTTCACGATTACGGTGCGCGACTTGTAGCCGATCTTTCGACACACATCGGCGAGGATCGGGGCGTACATCTTCTTGATGTTCTCCGGTGAGGTGAACGGATTGATCCCGAACACGATCTCGTCCTCGCCGGTGAGACGGGTCGCGAGGATCTGCAGCTCGTCGGCTTTCTCCCTCAGACGGTCGTAGTACTCAAAGCTGTCTTTGTACTTCTTCTGCTGCTTGCCGGCAACTGCAATCGTTTGCTCGGCTGCGCTGCTCGTTTCTTCCGAGGCGCTCCTCACCGACTCGACCGAGTTCGTCATGTCCTTGGCGTGCTCGGTGTTGGTTGCGCCCATCTCGCTCAGGACCTCGGCGGTTCCCTTCATTCCCGAGATGCTCTGCTCTATGCTGTCCATCATCTCGTGCGAGTTACGAACTACTTCGTCTACGCCCAAAAGGCGTTTGCTCGAGCGGTCGATAACCTCGGTTGACTTCTCGACACCCTTTTGAACGTCCTGGAGGATGCGCTCGATGCGCTCGATACTGCCGTCGGTTTCGCCGGCGAGCTTGCGAATCTCTTGCGCAACCACCGCGAAGCCTGCGCCGGCCTCACCCGAGCGGGCCGCCTCGATCGCCGCATTTACCGCCAGCACGTTGGTGTTGGCGGCGATCGATTTCACGTCGTTGAGTATCTCGATGATCTGAGCGGAGGTGGACTGCAGCGTCTTGTTGTTAGCGGCGACCGCCTTAAACGACTCAGACAGCTCCATCATGAACTGGACAACGCCTTCGAGCGTCTTGCGGTTGTCGCCGACTACCTCCAAGGAGCTGTTCGATTGATCCTTGATCTGCTCGGTGTGGCTGAGGAGGCTCTCGGAGAACTGCACGAACTCATCGAGCCGTTTCTCCATGGCGCCGACATCGGCGGTGTTCTTCTCGCTGAACTCTTTCACGCGTTTAGCGGTCTCGATTGTCTCGTTAAACGCCTCGAAGTTTTCTTTTGCGATCCAGATAAGATGCTGTAGGTCGTAT
>SLBH01000060.1 GCA_007126415.1 Spirochaetales bacterium | reverse complement strand
GGTTGTTACTGTGTACGCTTTCGCCACTCACCACCGCTGTTGCGGTGACTCGCTGTGACGATGTTGTAAGCGAAGAATAACGATTCACCGCAAGACTGTCAAGCACCACAGACGAATCTTTACGGAAATGCGCCTCGCGGAGCACTTCACTCGCGGCTTATTCTCTTCGAGGGCTTTTATTTCCTCATCGGTATAGTGTTGTCCCGGAGCGTCGGTGTTGTTCTCGACTTCGCTGTGGCGCCCCTCATTTCGAGAAGCCCGAGCGTGGACTCAATCACCGAGCAGGATCCGATTGGTGAGGAGGTCATGCGGCAGCAGTTGCCGAGCGATAAGTTTCGGATCCGGGCATCGGCTGGTTTCACCAAAGACCGTAACCGGGCGTTGTACGGCACCGACGCCCGGCAACCTACGTGGCGATCACTCTGCGACGTGGCGCTTGAAGACCAGCAGGTAGTCGATAAACGAGCCGATAGAGAACAGCGCCGCGGCTACGTACACAACCTGAGCAAAGATGTAGACCCCACCGAACCACTCAACCAAGATGCCGGTACGTTCCATCGTGATCAGCGCCAGGCCCACACCGCCCGCCACCGCGTAGAGCACCGCTTTGATTTTGCCGCCCGAACGCGCGGCAAGCGCAACGCCCTTGCGGAACATCAGCAGTCTTACGAACACAATCCCGTACTCGCGATACAACAGCACGAGCAGAATCCAAGCCGGCATGATACCGATCGCGGTGAACGCCACAAAATACGTCAAGCGACTGATTACGTCGGCAAACGGATCGAGGACCTTGCCGAGGTCGGTGACCTCGTTTCGGGATCGTGCGATCTGGCCGTCGGCGGCGTCGCTTACCTCGATAACAATGAAGATGAGCCACAACAGGACCACCGAGGTCACCTGTAGCACTCCGGCCCACACCGGCACAAACACCAGCAGGAAGAAAACCGGAGCAAGCACTAACCGACCTATTGTGAGGGTATTGGCGAGATTCATCGCGTCATGGTATCCGGTATCATTCCAGGTGTCAATTCGCGTACAACACGGACAACACGGTCACGGTACACGCGACGTTGCGACTGTTGAAGCTTCGTTACTTTGACGCGCGCGTGAGGGCATAGTATGGTTTTCCTCGATGACAACCGAGCAGTACGGAGCCGAGGGCGCGCTCGGACCGCAGGCCGAGCACGACCTTGAGCTTACCGTCTTGGCGCGCGCAATCGCGGGGCGCAACCACGATACGGGCGCCGTTCTCGAGTTCCTCCGTCGGCCGGTCCGCGACGCTCAGGTGCTGGCGCATCGCTACAGCCTGTTAGGTGGGCTGTACCAAGACAAGCAGCTGCGCCTTGAGCTCGAGCGCATTCTCCCGACGCTCGCGGAACTTAGTATGTTTCGGCGCGCCGCCGCCGGAAACGAGTCACAGGTGCTCCAGACCATCTGGAGACTCGGTGAGCTCGAGCTCTACGTCGACGCGGTCGAACGATTGCACGCAACTCTTTCTCGCTATCAGGGCCATTCCGGCTCCGTTGCAATGATAGCCGAACAAATCTCGTCGCTACATCAAGACGAGTTGTTCGCCGAGCTTCGCGCCGAGCTGCCACGCCTTCAGGAAGCAATCAGAAAACGCCGCAGCGTAACGATCGGGATCAATCTCGACGAGCGGCTGAGACCAATCGAAGCCGCGTTGCTGTCCGTCAATTCGGAGCGCATCAGCGAGCGCTCGCTGCTCGGCGGTTTTCTCGCGCGCTTGTTCAAGGCGCGAGGGGCTCATCGCGGCGCCGAGCTACGAAGCGAAGGATCGGTTCACTACGCCCGCTTACCCCGTGAGCTCGCGGGGAGCGAGGGTCGTCCCCCGCTCACACCGTTGTTCCGCGACCTCGAAACGCTCCTCGACCGCACCACGCGGCCGGTGCAGCACGCGCTCGAGCGCTACCTGCGTATCCAGACGCGACGGCTCGGCGCGCTCCGCGACGAGCTCGGTCCGTTTTGTGGTGCGGCGGCGTTGATGCATCGGCTGGAGGATGCCGGACTTCCGGTCTGTGTTCCCGAACTCGCGGAGCGCAGCGCACGAGAGTTCCGGGCCGAGCGCTTGTATAACCCACGCCTCGCGCTTCAGGCGCTTGATGCCGTCCAGGACTCGGACTCGGAATCGGACTCGGATCGCACCGACCGGAACGAGCCGCCCAAGCTCGACGGCGAAGAGCACGATCGCTCTCCCACCGGAGCCGAAACCGGGCTGCGAACCCGCGTTGTCACAAACGCGGCCGAGTTCGGCCACACCGCACGCGCGTTTATCCTAACCGGCCCCAACCACGGAGGGAAGACGACCTACACGCAAGCGGTCGGTATGGCGTTTGTACTCGCACAGGCGGGGTTCTTTGTCCCGGCGGCCTCCGCAGTAATCAGCCCGGCCGACCGCATAGAAACCCATTTCCCTGCGCCCGAGGCTCCCGAGGCAGACGGAGGGCGTCTTGCGGAGGAGGTCTCCCGTCTTTCGCAACTGTTTGATACCGTGACCCCGGAGAGTTTGGTACTGCTCAACGAGTCGCTCGCGAGTACCGGCGCCGGCGAAGCCGCGTACCTAGCTGAGGATCTAATCCGAGGACTGTGCATCGCCGGGTGCCGCACGATTTTCGCTACTCACCTACACGAGCTGGCGGCCCGCATCGATGAGATCAACTCCTCGATTCACAGCGATACAAATCGAGGCGGCGAAAACACGGGAGACACCAAGCTCGCGAGTTTGGTGGCTGCCGGCCCCACCCACGAGCGGCCGTTCAGCGTGGTTCGCAGCGCCCCGGTCGGTCGGAGCTTCGCGCACGAAATCGCGGAACACCACGGAATCAGCTTAGAGGCGATCCGTGAGCGTCTGCGTCGGCGCGGCATTCTATAGTTCCGCGGATCCGTGGCCGAAGGCTACCGGGTTTCTTGTTCGGCTCTTGCCATCACCGCGCGAACCTGTTCGATCTCGTCGTCGTTCACGGTGTGGGGAAGCCGCGGATACAGTCGCATCGAGACGTCGGCTCCGAGCCGCTGCATGACCTCAGAACTCACCTCCACCCGTTCGCGCGGGATGAACGGGTCCTGATCGCTACAGCCGAGAAACACCGGCGTTCCTTCCAAATCCCCGCTGAACTCCGCCGGATCGATCCGCTCTCCGATGAGCCCGCCGGCAAGCGCAAGCACGCCTCCATATCTACGCGGGCGGCGCGCGGCATACTCCGCACTCAAGCAGGCCCCTTGGGAAAACCCCAAGAGGAGGATGCGCTCGGCCGGTATACCGGCATCCTCGAGCTCAACCACCAGTTGATGCACCGTACTCAACGCCGAGCTCAGATGCGGCTCGTTCGCGCTACGCGGCATCAAGAAGCTCTCTGGGTACCAGGCGTTGCCGGTTGCCTGGGGTGCAAGAAACGCACACCGCCGGCTCGGCAGTAGCTCCGCCAGGCCTGCTATATCGGCAGCCGAAGCACCGCGCCCGTGTAGCATAATCATCGCGATCTGCGCATCGCCCGGCTCGGCCCCAAATCGCAGGACCGGCCCGTCTTCATGGATCTTCATCCGACACACTCCTACTCGCGCCGACCACATTCCGCACCGTTATCTCGGTTCGGTCTCGGTTTTGGTCGCTACGCGGATAAAGATAAGCATCCGCGGCGGCGGCGTGAAGCCCGTCTCGGTAACGCGCGCCGCGAGCGTTTCGGCAACCGCCCGTAGCTGCGGATAACGCGCGTCGCCGCGCAGCGCCCGCATGTAATCCCGCAAGCGCGCGGCGTGCGTGGAGCGGCTCTGTTCAGCCTGCTCAGCCTGCGCCGCCTGCGGATCGCCGCGTTCAACACGCAGCGCCTCGACCGCATCGCCGGGGCATGCGCCCGCGACGACACGCAGAAGCTCCGGCTCCGAGAACGTGCGCTGGTGACGCACGCCGCGGCGCGAATCGAGACGAGCCTTGAAGTGATGTAGGCGAATCGCGGTGGCCGCTGCACCGCTGACGGGAGCACGCAGCACCTCGCTCACGATGATGAGGCCGCCCGGCACCGTCACGCGCCGAAGTTCCGACAGAACCCGGGAGGGGTTCCTAACGTGGTGAAGCCCGTCCGAGATTGCAGCGGTCTCAAACGATGCGGACGGAAACGGAAGCGCCTCTCCGGCGGCGCGGCGAAACCGCACCGAACGCGGAAGGCCCGAGCGTCGCGCTTCGTCGAGCGCATCACGGTCGGGATCAAGCGCGACAATCTCGCCGAATGTCGCGCAGCTCTCGGCGAGCAACGAGAGGAACCGCCCGTCACCGGCGGCGCAATCGAGAATCCGGCCGCAGTCACGGGCGTGAAGGCGCTCGCGGAGCAGCCATTCCTCGCCGACATCCCGGCAGCTTATGCTTGTGATTCCGAAAGCGACCACACCGTTATGTGCCATGCGTCATGCATCCCAAATCACGTATCACTCAGCGCTCGCCGCCCGGCCCCTGCGCAACAGGCCCCTGCGCAACAGGCCGCCAAAGCAGGTCCTGCGGTACGCGCGCGAGCGCTCGCCGGATCAGATCCTGCAGGTCCACCTCATACGGTATGCCGCCGCTCAGAGTCTGCTTCCAGACTCTCGCTCC
>SLBH01000302.1 GCA_007126415.1 Spirochaetales bacterium | reverse complement strand
GGATAGCAATGTCGTAGTGATAGATATGAAGGTCGGACCCACATATACCGGTATTTTCAATCTCAATTTTCACCTGCCCCGCCGCGGGACTCGGCTCTTCAATATCACGAATCTCCATTTTACCAGGCGCTTTGTCATACTTTACCAGTGCCTTCACAGAATCCACTCCTTGATCCTAAGTTCTGATCCCTAACGTGTACGTGACCGCTCGGTGCGTGATATACAGTAGGTATACAACTTGGAACAGTATGAAGGGTATCCCCGACACCTGTCAAACGGAATCTGCTCACTGTTCAGTCCATCTTATTCAGGTACGGTGCTCCAGTAAGGTGCCGCCGGATGTCTTCGGCGGCCATTTCGGCGCCGCGCCGTACGGTTTCACGGGAACCGCCCGCGAGGTGGGGGGTGGCTACGACGTTTGGCATACCGATAATGGCTTTGAGGTTTTCGTAGGGCTGGTCGTCGAAGACGTCGAGCACCGCTCCGGAGACACGCCCGCTCCTCAACCCTTCGTATAGCGCTCGGTAATCGAGAAGGCCACCTCGCGCTGTGTTTACAACTATTGGGCGGCGCTTCATTTTGCCGAACTCGTCGCTTGAGATCAGTTTTCGCGATGAGCTGGTTAGGCGTGCGTGAAGGCTTACGACGTCGCTCTGCTCCAACAGCTGGTTTAACTCAACCGGTTGGGCGCCGGCGTCGCGAATATCGTGCTCACTCCGGTACGGGTCGTAGACGAGTACCCCGCCGAGGCCGAAACCAGAAAGCAATTCTAGGAGCTCCACCGCAACGTGGCCGAATCCAACGAGCCCGATCGTAGCTCCTGCCAGCTCGAAACCGCATTGCTCGTAGGTGTAGTAGACAAACCATTCGTCGGTGTAGCGTAAGCGGCCCGCGCCGTCGACTATGTTCCGAGACAGCCCGAGGATCCCGCCCAAGGTTGTTTCGGCGACGGCGCGAGCCGTCTTGCCCGGCGTGTTCACGATATTGATCCCGGCTTTGTGGACTGCATCGAGATCGATGTTTTTTGGCCCCCCCCGAAGCACTACAATGAGGCGGAGCTCCGGCGCCGCTTCTATTGCCTCGCGGGGCAGGGCCGCACCGTGAATTACGAGTATCTGCGTATCGTCAAGCTCGCCTACCAAGGCGTCTCGGCGCCCATAGTACTCGCCGATGTCACCGTCATCGGTAACGGCGTCGAAATCGGTCCAAGACATTCCGCTCGGAATGACCGTTTGTTGCTTGAGCCCGATTGGTTGCTCAGGGTAGGGAAACTCGATGCTCCGGTACTCGACCGCGTCCTTCCGGCTCGGGCTCAATCGCGCGTCGATTATCCCGCGAATGATGTCCGGTTTCATGTAGTGGTCACCGGCGACCAGTATCTTCGTGGTTGCCTTCATTGTCTCGCTGCTCCTCAAATTTGTCCTTATCGAACGGGGCGCCTTTTCGCCCGGCGGCCCTGTCTACCTGATCGACAATTTCTCGATACCTGTGATACCCGCGCTCGGCCGCGCCGCGAAGTTCGGAATCGGCGTTCTCAACGCGCACTCCGGCTGCGATTCGCTGAAGCGCCGCGTCTCGATCTGCTGCGCGGCCGCTCCTGCTTTCGTGGAGCAAGAGCGCCACGCCGAGGGCTGCTATGTTGCCGGCGCGTGCCGTATAGACCGGGGCTTGCATGACCGCACTTTTTAGTGTTCGTAGCCGGGAGACCTTGGCCTGCCCTCCGAGCAGGAGAACACCCTCGCGCTCCCCATTGGCATGCCCAAGCTCGGTGAGTTCATCGCAGGCTGAGCGTAGCTCGTATTGGGTGGACAGGATTAGCGCCTTCCAGAGCTCTTCCACAGTGTCGGGGCAGTCTCCCGCCGGGAGTATCCCCTTGTCCTTGGTCATCAACCGCCGTCTCGGCGGCGCCGCTACGGGCGCGCGATCGAAGAGCGCTTCGCTAACGCTCCAGTCAAGTGCAAACGTCTCGGCGAACTGGAGGATGGCACCGCTTAGTGTTGGGTACGCGATCACCGCGAGAACGTCCGGTCGCCAGCTCGCCTCGGTATTCAGCATGCGCGTCGGCGCCTCGGTAACCAGTGTTTCGGAAACAGGGTAGAGCTCTACAACCGACTCGGTTGTGCCGCCGGGGTTAATCCAGAGCGCAGCTCCAAGAGCGCGTCGGATCGCGTTTGCAGCGTATGTAGTGGCGATGTGGTCATGCATACCGGCGAGTAGAAGTGTCTTCGCCGGCAGCCCGGCAGCCCGGCGCACCTCCTCCGACGGTTCGCCGATCACTTCACCCGCGGAGACGACCTCGGGAAGCTCGTCACCACCGACGTCGAGCTCGCTAAGCATTGCCGTGTCCCATTGGCTGTGCGCATCGTCGAACAGCATACTCCGGGAAGCGAAGGAACGATCGGTCACCCAGCTGCGGTAACCGCCGAGGGCCGCAAGCACGTAGTCGGGAAGGGAAAGAAAAAGGACGTCCGGGCGCTGCCCGGCGGGCGAAGCGACGTGCGCGCCCACGGCTTCCTTTAGGATCGGTACCTTATACGCCGGATAACTCGGTAAGGGAAACTTGCCGGTCCAGCGGCGCGGCAATTGAGAGGGAACGAGCCGTTTCGCCTCCTCGTACCAGGCAATAGAAGGGTAGAGTACGCTCCCGTCACGAGACGCTACAAGGATAGTTGAGCCCATTCCGGTGACGCTCACGTAGAGTGGTTCCGTTGAAGCGCTTTCAAGCTCGAGTCCCGCGATGGTACGCAGTATGTCGGGAATGTAGCTTTTGGGATCGATGCAAGAGTAGCCGTCATGGTGCGAACGAGGCGTAGGGAACGAGGGAGCGGCCAAAACCGTCAAGCTTGCGTCATAGAGGACGATTTCCGTCTTCGTGGAGCCCATATCGATGATAAGGTAGCGTTCGCCCATGCTCATTCACCCATGCTCATTCACCCATGTTCATTCAGTCACGCCCCGGCTGCGTTTCGACCGCTATCCGCAGTCACTGATCTTTGGATTCGTCATGATGTCCGAGCAACGGGAAAAGCTCGCGCAGCGCCGGATATAGTCGTTGGTAGACCTTGTATCTCGCATCGTAGGCGTGCCGATCCGTGTCGTCGGGAACGAACGTTCGCCACACCCGGGGATCGTCATCGACAGCCGATATTGCAGGCGCGCTTGCGTCTCGTGATGCAAGCGATCGCTCGCCGGCGGCAACAGCGGCAAGGATTGCTGCTCCCACAACCGCCGCGTTGTGAACATCAAGGACCCGGAACCGCCTTCCGGTTACGTCGGCCTTGAGCTGCGTCCATTCCGCGACCTTTGAACCTCCTCCGATCGAAACCACGCTATCCACCGACCGATTAATGAGCGATCCACCAATCTCGAGAATCTGACGAGTGCCGAACGCGCACCCCTCCAGAACCGCCCGAACAAGGTGCTCGCGTTCACTCTCAAGCCTGAGCCCGAACAACACGCCGGTAGCATGAGGATCCCAGACCGGGGTTCGCTCCCCGTTCATGTACGGCAGAAACAACGGTATCGGATGACCAGCGCCGAGCGAGGCGGCTTCAGCGACCAAACCCGCAAACACCTCATCACTAGGCACCTGTAGAATTTCGTCGCGAAGCCACAGCAGTGCAGCCCCGGCCGAGGACATCGCTCCGTGATATAACCAGCACCCCGGAATAACATGGCGCCGGTTCATGAAGCGATCGTCGAACTCAGGCTCCTGCGAGCAGAACGTTATAACGTTGGAAGTACCTGCCGATTCAAACAGATCGTTGTGACGAACCGCTCCCACGGCGAGCGCCGAGCACGCGGTGTCTCCGCCGCCCATCGCCACGGGAATTCCAGCTCTCAAACCGAGATCGATCATCTCGTGATTGTTGAGCTTTCCCAGCGGTTCGTGCGACTTAACGATAGGAGGCAGCTTCTCCTCGTCTATACCCGCCGCTGCAACGATATCCGAGCGCCAGTACTCTGTTTCAGGCCATACCCCGGTCTCGAATAAGCCTGTGTATGACGCGTTGGAGGGGTCAATCCCGAACGCACCGGTCAGCCGCACTCCGATATAGGTATTCAAGTGTCCAAACGTATATGTTTGGGCATACAGGTCCGGCCGAGCCCGCTGAACCCACCGCATTGAGGTCAGCGAACACGCCCCGGGCATCAAGCGGTTGCCTGATACCTCAAACACAGTCGGCGCCGTAAGCGTTTCGGCTAACGCAACAACGTCCTCAACACTGCGGCGATCCGAGAACGCAATCACCCCGGTTAAAGCTCTCCCTTCTCTATCGAGTGCCACCAACCCCGGGCAGAACACGCTCATCCCGACGCCTTCCACGGAGCTCAGCAACCGGGTATGCGAGGCCGCGAGTTCCTGAAGCTCCACCACAATCAAGCGCCAAACGTCCTCCGCGTCGAACTCCGCCCATCCGGGCTGGGGAGATCGGCTTCGATGTCGGCGAGATCCTGCCGCCAGAATCTCGCCGTGTATGTCCGTGATCGCGACTTTGATGCTGCTGGAGCCTACGTCGATGCCGAGAAACGCACGCCCGCTCAACGAGCATCCGCTCCCATTGGGCCCCAATCAACCAAATCACATATCACCGTGAGTCAGC
>SLBH01000030.1 GCA_007126415.1 Spirochaetales bacterium | reverse complement strand
GACTCGATGGCGTTTGTAACCTCCGCCGCCGAGCTCGACCCGGTCGCCGAGCACGTGGCGGGCGATATTCGCAAAGAGCTCTCCCCCGATTCGATAGATCTCGAGACCGAGGTGGCGCTTGTCGGCATCGTGGGTGGCGCGGTCTCGAGCAGTGTTGGGCTCGGCGCACGAGTCTTCGGCGCACTCGGCGAGGCCGGTATCAGCGTACTATTTGTGGTGCAGGGCTACTCGCCGTATAGCGCGGTGTTCGTGGTCCCCCAGGCGCAGTACAAAGACGCGATTCAGGCGATCTACCGCACAGCCTCGGTCTAAGGGGGGAGCGTTATGTATATCGCAACCGAACGAGCATTGAAAGACTGCGTCGTGCTCGATAACGATACGGTGGCGCAGGTGGAGAATGCGTTCGCCGAGCTGCAGCGTGGCAACGCAACCGTGCCTCCGATTCTGATGGTGCCGGTACCGGAACAGCACGGTGAGGTAGATGTCAAAACCGCCTACATTCCCGGACTCGATTTCTTCGCGATCAAGGTGGCTTCGGGGTTCTTCAACAACAAGAACCTGGGACTGCCGAGCGCGAGCGGCTTGATGCTGCTTGTGAGCACCAAAACCGGCTTTCCCGAGGCGGTCTTGCTCGACAACGGTTACCTGACGCAGGTGCGAACCGGGGCCGCCGGCGCTGCGGCAGCGCGCTATCTCGCACCGCCGAGTACGCCGGTCGTCGGCATCGTGGGATCCGGCACCCAGGCGCGGTTTCAGCTGCGCGCCTTGAGTCTGGTGCGCCGGCTCGCGACGGTGTTGGTGTACAGCGCCGCCACGGACGCCGAGGTCGCGGCGTATATCGAGGAAATGCGCGGCGAACTGGGGCTGGAACTGCAGCGCGTCGAGACCGTTGAGGAATTGGTGCGCCGAAGCAGGGTGGTGGTCACCACCACGCCGTCGCGTGAGCCGATCATCAAGGCCGAGTGGCTTCACCCGGGGTTACACATCACCGCGATGGGCTCCGACACCGAGGAGAAGCAGGAACTCGAGGCGCAGTGCTTCGCACGCGCCGATATCTGCGTGAGCGACCTCATGGCGCAGGGCTTCCGGTTGGGTGAGTTGCGGTCTGCGAAGGCCGCCGGCGTGCTCGATGAGCAAACTCCAATCGTGCAGCTCGGCGAGTTGGTGCTCGGCAGCCATGCGGGGCGAAGCAGCGAGGAGCAGATCACGATCTGTGATCTCACCGGAGTTGGGGTGCAGGATACCGCCATCGCGCTCGAGGCGTATCGGCGGGTCGTTGCGCGCGGGACCGCAACCGAGGTTACGAACGATTAACGCCGGCGCGAAGGGGGGGGATCATGGTACCGTCCGAAGTAATCACTGTGTTCGTAACCATGCTCATCCTCGTCGATCCGTTCGGGCTGGTACCGATCTATCTCTCGTTAACCGGGGAGTTGTCTCCGAAGCGAAAGCGCACGACGATTCTCAAGGCGGTGGGCACGGCGCTCGTCGCCTTGACGTTATTCATCCTGATCGGGCGTGAGATTTTGCTGGTGCTCGGGATACACCCGGGCTCGTTCTATATCGCCGGCGGCATCATCTTTTTCATCATCTCGCTCGATTTGATCCTGGGTAAGCGTCAGCGAACCAAGAGCTCTCCGCACGAGCCGGAGCTCGAGGACATTGGGGTGTTCCCGCTCGGTATTCCGATTCTCGCCGGACCCGGCACAATTACCACGATAATTCTTTACATCAGCGAGACCGATAATCAGTTCTTGATGGGGTGGGTGTTGTTCGGGTCGATCGTAATCGCGCTCTCGTTGGCGGTTGTGACAATGGCCACCGGCGAGCTCATCCTGCGCGTGCTGCACCGCACCGGCGTACAAGTCATCCAACGCCTGATGGGGATGATCCTGTGCGGGCTTGCGGTGCAGTTCGTGTACGAGGGCCTGCAGAAGCTTGAGGTCCTCTGAACTGCCCCGCAGCGTGTTGGTGTAATCGCCGACCGCGGCGCACGGCACCTCCCGGTGGTCCCGGTGGTCCCGGTGGTCCCTCCCGGCGGACGAGTTTCGGCCGGGCGTTGCGTCGGAGCGATCCTTCATAATCACAACGCACCTCCTCGATCTTCATGGCGTTTTGCTTAACGCGGAAATAACACCAACACGCTGCGGGGCAGTTCCCGAAGAGGAAATTTTCTTGACAGAACCTGAGACCGAGGTCACAATGACGTATGTTTCACGATGAAAACGGGAGTTCAAATAATAAAACAAAATCCTATACGCTTGCTGCGACCGTCAAGAAAGCGTTTGCGATTCTCGAGTTCATCGCGGAACACCAGCCGGTGCGGGCGGCGGTGATCGCCCGCAGCCTCAATCTCACGCGCGGCAACGTGCACCGGTTGCTCGCAACGCTCGAGGCCTTGAAGTATATCGAGCAATTGAACGACGGGGGATATCGGCTCACCTTCAAGGTGTTTATGCTCGGAAACCGCATCCCGCAGACGCGTAAGCTCAGCGAGGTAGCGCACCCGCTGATGCAGCAGCTATCGCACGCGTGTCAGGAGAATGTCTACCTCGTGCAACGCTACGACAACAGCGCGATCTGCGTAGACGAGGTGGACAGCCTGAACCCGCTTACGGTGCATCGCGATGTCTCGTTCACCTATCCACTGTACTGCAGCGCCTCCGGGAAGGTCTACCTTGCGGCGATGTCCGACGCCGAGTTTGAGACCTACCTCAGCCAGGTAGCGCTTATCCCGCGCGCCGAGCGTACCATAGTGGAGGCCGAAGAGCTGCGACGCGAGCGGCTGCGCGTTCTCGAGCAGGGCTATGGGCTCGAGTTTCGCGAGTTCAGCGACGATCTGAACAGCGTCGCCGCGCCTATTCGAGACCACACACGGGCGGTAATCGCCACGGTCAGTATCTCGGGCCCGGCCATACGGCTTACCGAGCAGGTGGCGCGCGAGTTGACCCCGGAGATAATGCGTACGGCGCATGAAATATCAAGAATCATGGGCTTTCCAAGCTCAGAAAACACTTAGAAGGGAGAAGTTACCATATGATCGACGAAAAGAAACTTGCCGAGCTGTCGTTTCCGAGTGCTCCGGACATCAAAGTCGCCCCGCCGGGGCCGAAGTCGCAGGAGATCTTGAACTACCAAGACCAGAACGAAGGTTCGGCGGTGTCGTACACCCGCGGCATGCCGATGGCGCTGAAACGAGGGCGAGGCGCCACAATCGAGGACGCCGACGGCAACATTTACATCGATATGTTCGGCGGTGCAGGCGTTATGGCTGTTGGGCACGGACACCCCGATGTGCTCGAAGCCGCGCGGCAGGAGATCGAGAACGTAACGCATGCGCTCGATATCCCGACGGAGTCCCGCGCCAAACTTGTGAAACTGCTCAAGGAACTGCTCCCGAAAGAACTCACTCGCGTGTTCTTCGGCGGCCCCACCGGTTCGGACGCGGTAGAGACTGCGCTCAAGCTCGCGAAATGGAACACCGGTCGCCACGGAATTATTGCGTTCGAGGGTGCATATCACGGCATGACCGGTGCGGCGCTCGCGCTGACCACCGACAGCAGTCACCGCGACGGGCTCGGCCCGTTGGTTCCCGGCGCGCAGTTCGTGCCGTACGATTACCGCTATCGTCATCCGTTCGGATGCAAGGACGAAGACTCCGACCTGTACGCTGCGGACTACCTCGAGCGCGTACTCTCGGACTCGCATTCCGGAGTCTCGAAGCCGGCCGCCGTTATCATGGAGCCGGTACAAGGCGAGGGCGGCTCGATCCCGCCAAGCGCGCGCTTCCTCCAGCGTGTGCGTGAGATCACCGAGCACCACGGCGTACTTCTGATTTGTGACGAGATTCAAAGCGGGCTCGGCCGAACCGGCAAGATGTTTGCGTTTGAGCACGCCGGTATCGTGCCGGACATCGTTACGATGAGTAAGGCGCTCGGAGGCGTCGGCTTCCCGATCTCGGCGATCGCTTACAAGGAAGAGCTCAACACATGGCCGCCCGGGAAAACAATCGGCACCTTCCGCGGTAATATGATCGCGTTCGCGGCCGGACACGCGGCCTTAACGTTCATGCGCGACAACGAGATCCCACAGCGCGCCGCGAAGCTCGGCGAGAAGGTCTTGGCCGAGCTCAAGAAGCTCGAAGCCGAGAGTAAGATAATCGGGGATGCGCGCGGGATCGGGCTGATGATGGGCCTTGAGATCGTGCGAGACAAGAAGACCAAGGAACCTGCCGGGGATCTCGCGAAGAAGGTTCGCAAGTATCTCCACCAGCGCGGTGTCATGATCGAGGTTGGTGGGCATCACGGCAACGTTGCGCGCCTGCTTCCGCCGCTCGTAATCACCGAAGAGCTCGCGATGAAGACCGTAGAGATCCTGCGCGGCGTCATTCAAGACATCGAGAGGGAGGTGGGCTGATGGCCGATAAGACCTACACCGTTGCAGTCGTCGGCGCGCTCGGCATGGTTGGGTCCGAGATGCGCCGCACCCTTGAGCGCCGCAACTTCCCGATCGGTGAGTTTCGCCCGCTTGATATACCGGAAGCCGAAGGCCGGAAGATCGAGTTCAACGGCAAGGAGTACACCGTACTCGCGGCCAAGGAAGAGAACTTCAAAG
>SLBH01000075.1 GCA_007126415.1 Spirochaetales bacterium | reverse complement strand
TCCACCACGGTGCCGTTGAGGATGTTGCGCGTGCCGACGATTCGCGCCACCCGATGCGAAACTGGTCGGCGAAACACCTCGTCGGTCGGGCCGATCTGCAGAAGCTTGCCCTGCTCCAAGACCGCCATGCGGTCCGCGAGCGCGTAGGCCTCCTCGATCGCGTGCGTGATCAGCACGATCGGGATGCGGTGCGTCTCGTGCACCTCGCGCACGAGGTCGAGTAGCCGCATCCGCACCGTCGCGTCAACGGCCGCAAACGGCTCATCGAGCAAGAGAATTCGCGGGCGCGGCGCGAGCGCGCGTGCGAGCGCCACTCGTTGCTGCTGCCCGCCCGAGAGCTCCTGCGGACGCCGTTCCTCGAGCCCCTCGAGGCGCATCTCCTCGAGCAGCCTCCGCACCCGCTGCCGGCGCTCGCCCTCCGGGACGCGCTTAAGACCGAACGCAACATTCTGCCGAACGCTCAGATGCGGAAACAACGCGTAGTTCTGAAACACAATCCCGACGCCCCGGTTTTGCGGGCGCACGCGCCGGCGCGTCGCCGAGTTGAACCAGATGTCCCCGTCGAACTCAATACGCCCACGCTGCGGGTGCTGCAGGCCGGCTATGCTCGCGATCGTGAGCGTCTTCCCGGCTCCCGACGGCCCAAGCAGCGCCAGCACCTCGTTCTGCATCGAGAAGCGCACGTCGAGGCTGAAATCGTCGAGCTCGAGCTCTATCTCGGCACGCAGCACCTCAGCGCCCTCCTCGCGAACGGTACGCGTCGTGCCGGCCGCCGAGTTGATTCAGCAGCACAATTACGACGACCGAGATCGCGGTTAGGATCACCACCAACGCGTTGGCGCGCGCCATATCCTGCGCCTGCACCGCGTCGTAGATCGCGATCGCCATCGTCTGTGTGCGTCCCGGGATGTTACCGGCCACCAAGAGCGTAGCGCCGAACTCACCGAGCGCGCGCGCCCAGCACAATACCACCCCGGCGAGCACCCCGCGCCATGCAAGCGGGAGCACAACACGCAGAAACACCGCGAGTTCGGAACGACCGAGGGTGCGCGCCGCGCCGACGAGTGTCGGGTCCACGTCCTCGATCGCGGCCCGCGCGGCGCGAATGAACAACGGCATCGCCGCAACCACCGCCGCGATCACCGCCGCCTGCCAGGTGAACACCAGACGCAGCCCGAACACCTGCTCGAGCCAAGAGCCGACGGGACCTCGACGGCCGATCAACAGCAGCAGGTAGTAACCAAGAACCGAAGGCGGAAGCACTACCGGCAGCGTGATCACCGCATCGAGCACGTTGCGCCCCGGAAAGCGTTTGTTCGCGAGCACCCAGGCCGGTCCTATCCCGACCAGCACCGCGATCACCGTCGCGATCGTCGAGACCCGCAGCGAGAGAAACACCGGAAACAACTCGCTCGCGCTCATCTATAACGCTCCTTACTCACCGGCCATACTCATCGCCTCCGGCATCCGGAGTCCCGAACCGATAGCGCTCGAGCACCTCGCGCCCAACCTCGCCGCCGACAAACTCCAGGAAGCGCCGTGCGGCCTCGAGGTTCGCGGCACCTTCAATCGTGACCGCGGTCTGCTCGATCGGCTCGTGTAACTCGGGCGAGAGCTTCTCGCCGTCCACACCCTCGGCTGCATCCAGAAACGCGAGCGCTACAAGCCCTACGTCGGCGTTTCCGGTCTCTACCAGCCGCAGAGCGTCGAGCACGTTCTCCCCGTACACCAATCGCTCCTCGAGCGCCGATTTCAACCCAAGACTCTCCAGTGCCTGCTCCGCCGCCATACCGTAAGGCGCGTGCGCGGGGTTTGCAATCGCGAGCGCCTCAAAGCGATCTTCGCTCAACGCCTCCGGAGCAGGCAGCGGCTCACCGCCGGGGACCACAACCGCGAGATAGCCGATTGCGTAAGCCCACGGCTCGTCGGCCGCGAACCCGCCCTCTACCAAGCGATCGACATAGGCCCGGTTCGCCGAGAAAAATACGTCGAACGGTGCCCCGTTCTCGATCTGCTGCGTCAAGAGGCCGGTCGACCCGAAGTTGAAGGTAACCCCTACGCCGCTTTCGCTTTCGAAGCGCTCGCCGAGCTCGGCAAATGCAAACCGAAGGTCCGACGCCGCCGCTACCAGGAGCTCATCTTCGCCTCGCACCGAGTCACGCGCCTCATCAACTCCGGCGGCAATCAGGAAGCCGAGCATCAGCATCGGCCCCAACACCAGTACACCGACCGAAAGCGCGCGCCTCGCAACCGATGACAAGGCGGAGGATTGTTTAGAGAACCGGGTAAACCTCATGAGGCGCATACTATACGGGAGACCGCCGGCTTTGGAAGTAGCGCCGGACGGCCGGTGTGTCTCGAGCCGCGTGTAGCGGCCGGCGTGTGTCGGCCGGCGTGCGGCCTGCTGCGCGGAGTGGCGTGACGAGTGACGTCACGTGGTGTTGTAGCGTGGTGAGTGTGATAGACTCAAGGCGTGCAACACCGAGCTTTTTCGCGCCTGCGCGGGCGGCGCTCCGCGCTTGTCTTCTTAGTCGCGTCTGCGTGCGTGGCAGTCACGGCCTTGAGTACCGCAATGCTGTTCGCAGGAAACATAACGGCTATAGCGGCGGATACCGAGCTTCCGCTCGAGCAGCGCCGCGCGCGTGCGCTCGACGCGTACTACACCGGAGACCAGGAGCGCGCGCTCGCGGAGTACCTCGAGATACTCGAGCGGGATGCCGCCGACACGCACGCACGCTTGCAGATCGTGTGGCTCCTGCGCGAGCTCGGAAGACACGATGAGGCGTTCGAACACGTCGTACGTCTGCGGGCCACCACCGACCGCGAAACGCCCCCCGACGACGATCGCGCCACCTCTTCCGGCCCATCTCGCCGGCAGCTTACCGCGTTACACCTTGAGACGGCGGCGCTTGCCGGCGAGCTCGATGCGGCCGGCACCATCATCACCGCCGAACCGGAAGCCGCCGATGCGCGCTCCCGGCTCTACCTCGGCCTCGCCGAGTATCTATCCGGAAACAACGAGCGCGCCGCCGAGGCGTTCGAGGCCGCACGCGACGAGCGCGGGACCCGCCCGCACGCCGAACGCATGCTCGGCGGTATCGCGGCGGCGGAGGGGGAGTACCGACGCGCGGTTGACCTCCTGCAGGCCGCCCGACGCGAAGAGCCGAACCTCACCGCCACACTCGTACCGCTCGCCGAGGCGCTGCTCGCGCTCGGCGACACCGAAGACGCGCATAGCGTTCTCACTCGCGCCGAGCTCAGCATGCCCTGGGACCCGGCCGCACGCGAGCTTAACGCCGACCTCATCGCAGAGCACCCCGAGATAACGGCCGCCGAGGTTGAGCGCCGCGAACGACGCATCGCCGACCTGCGCTCCGCTCCTGCCGATCCGATAGCCCCGCACCGCGACACCGTTCCCCTGGTCCGCGTCGGCCTCGCCGAGAATCTTTCACGCCTCGATCTCAAAACCGGTGGGCGCTTTCTGCTGCGCTCCGTCGAGGGCAAGATCCTCGCGACCGGCGAGCCCGAGACCGTGATCCGCGTCCGCTCTGAGGGCGACGGCTTCTCCGTGGCGCTCGAGTCGCCTGCCGGCGGCGGAACCGGGCCGATCGCGGTTAAACCGATTGCGGTTGAAGAGGTGGTGCGCATAGAGTACCTGGCCCCCGAGGACACAACCGCCGTTTTTCAGTTTGCGTTCGGCGCCGGCCAGTACTCCGCCGGGCATGAAGACCGCCGCTACCGAGGGGCTATGGAGCTCATGCCGAGTGCCGACGGCGGAGTAACGCTCGTCAACGAGGCAAACATCGAGGAATACCTCTACTCGGTAGTGCCCTCCGAGATGCCCGCGTCCTGGCCGAGCGACGCCTTGAAGGCTCAAGCGGTTGCGGCGCGCTCGTACACCCTCGCCGGACTGGGTCGCTTCGCCGAACGCGGGTTCGACCTGTTCGGCTCCGTCCGTTCGGCGTTCTACCGCGGCGTCGAGGGCGAGCACCCAAACGCGGTCGCCGCGGTACAGGCTACGCAGGGCGAGGTCCTGATGGACGGTTCACGCCCATTGAACGCGGTGTACTCGGCCAACGCCGGTGGGCACACCGAGAGCAGCGAGATAGTCTGGGGGTCGGCCTCGAGCCTCATCGGCGTAGCCGATCCCCAAACGCAGCGCTGGATGCACGGCCGACGCGAATCGCGTGACGGCACGATCGCGACCGACCGCCACGGACTGCCGCGCGACGCGTGGCTGCCTCCCGCGGCGTTGCAGGAGTGGCTCCGCACGCGGCCCGAGAGCTTCAGCGGCGACCGGCGTTTTGCGGCGTATCACGCCTACCGGTGGCACCTGGTAGTAGAGCGGAGCGAGATAGAAGCGCGCCTCGAAGCCGGCAACGAAGGAATCGGCGAGCTTCAAGCGGTAATCCCTCGTGGCCGAGGAGCCGGTGGGCGCGTGCGCAGCGTGGAGCTACGCGGCAGCGAAGGGCGCCGCGTTCTCACCGGCGACACGATTCGCCGGCGCCTCGGCGGCTTGCGAAGCACCTTGTTCGTGGTTGATCCGGTGTACAATGCCGACCACCTGCCCGAGTTCTTTGTGTTCAGCGGCGGCGGTTGGGGTCACGGCGTCGGAATGTG
>SLBH01000248.1 GCA_007126415.1 Spirochaetales bacterium | reverse complement strand
GTTGCCGGTTGCGCTCAGCTCGCCCTCGAGCGATACCCGTGGGAGGAAGCCTCGTCGGGCAACTTGTTCGCGCTGCACCGCCTGCCGGAGATACGCGCGCTGTTCGGCATACGCTCGGCTACGGCTCACTCCGTCGGCGGGCCGGATCGATCTCAGCATCTCGTACGGCAGTCCGCTGTACTCTATGTTCAATCTTCCCTCCGGGTACCGCTGCTCGTTCAACGGGTCTATCAGGCGCGCAAACCGCCGTGAGGCGGCTACGTGCTCAAGCTGCAGCTCGAGAAGATCTAGTTCTTGGGATTGTAGGTTGAGCTCGAGCTCGCGAAGGCTCAACGAGGTGGTTTGCTCGAGCGCGTGGCGCGTGCGGCCGATCTCGAGATGAGCCCTACTGATCTCGAGAGTGCTCTCGGATATCTCGACGCGTTGCCTGAGTGCAAGAACCTGCAGGTATGACCGTGTCACGGTATGTGCGATCTCACGCTCGCGCTTCTCGGCAGCGAGTCCTCGAAGGTCGCGGTCGGTTCGCGCGATCCGGATCGCTCTGCGAGTCCGGCCCCCGTCGTACAGGAGCTGTTCCACGCCTATCGAAGCCCGGCGGCTGCGATTGTCGGGGCTTGCGTACGCCACAGTGTCGGAGTGCGCGTAACTGAGGCTCAGTCGTGGGAAAGCGGCCCGGTACCGGTCTGCGACTCGATAGCGGTCTGCTGCGTGCAGAGACCGCAGATACTGCAGGTCGGGATCGTTGTCCTGTGCGAGTGCGACCGCGCGAGTCAGGTCGATTGTGGTACCCCCGCCGTGTTCGTGTTCGTGTTCGTGTTCGTGGCGACCGTCGGCAGACTCGGTCGTGAGCGGTGTCGCGCCTGAGGGGTGGAGCGGCACAAGCGCGCTCAGCGCCACGACGGCTGCGGCGGCAATGTGTTTCATGGACCGTCGTCCGTACCGAGCGCCGTCGGCAGCGGCGAGAGCGCCGCCGCTACATTCAGGTAGTGATTCCCGAGCTCGGTAACCCCTGCTGAGCGATAGATGATCGCGACCTGCAACGCCGCCTCGGCGAGCGCACCACGAAACGCGAGCGCTTGCTCGGTGGCCGCGACCGCGCGGTCAACCTTGCCCGCGGCGAGCGCCGTTTCGGCGAGTAGGAGCAGCAACTCCGGATCCTCGGCGCTCACTTCGCGCGTGCGGCGAAGTATTCGCTCGGCGGCCTCGGCGTCTCGGTTTGCGAGATGCGCCCGCACAAGCCACTTGGCCGCGTCGATGTGATGTGGTTCGGTCTCGAGCACGCCTCTGAGTACCGTCGCGGCCCTTTCGTAATCGCTCTGAAAGTACGCGACCCGCCCGAGTAAGGTCGTCGCGGGCAGAAACGACGCATCGAGCAGGTACAAGTCTTCAAGCAGCTCGCGAGCATGAGCGAGGTCGGCCTCAAGATATGCGCGGTACGCGCTTCCGAATCGTCGAAGCAAACCTGCATGATCCGCACCGCCTGCATGACCTACGAGACGCTGCGTGTGTTCGGGAACTCCATGTATCTCGCCGGCCGGGGAGAGCATACTTGCCCCGATCGCAGCGGCGACCGTAACCGCGATACCCAGCGCCGTCATGACCGCCGTCGGCCGGCGGCGTGTTGCAGCGAGATTTCCTTCGGAGACGTCGGAGCTTGCGCTTCCCGCGCCGGTGTCTCTCATCGTCGTTCCATCGCTTCGTTCGGTTTTCACTACGGCCCTCCGAAAACACTACAACCGCTCTAAAGCGCATACCGCTTCGCTTAACGGCTCATGTTCCAGCTCAGAAACCGGTAAGACGGTGTGATTCGCTCGGGTTCGAGAAAAAGTTTCAAAAATTTTTGGGTTAAGCGAAGCAATATGAAACTGAAGCCGGTTGAATTAGGGTGAGGAGGAGTTTGCCATGCAGAAACGCCGTGTGCGGGCTGCTGTGGTGCTATCGCTGTGCGTGCAGTTTATGGGGCTCGGTCCGCCGGCACCCTCGATAGTAGCGGCATTTGATCCGCTCTCGTTTGAGCCTTCGAGCACCGGACCGGTGTGGGAACATGGGCGTTGGGGCTACAATCCGAACGCACTCAGTAGCGAAACCGCAGCCGGCGCGGAGCCGCTCAGCCTCTTCTCAGACGAACTCGAGCGCGCCGACGGGTTCGTGGTCTTAAACGATCGTATCGGGGCCGCCGGCACCGCGCTCGCCCGCGTGCCCACCCCGGTACGAGAACAAGCCGAGCAGATGCTGCTGCGGCGTATCACTGCGTGGGTCTCCGAGGATCAGCGTAGCGGCGAGTTCGGCGATGCACGCGATCTGATCGAACTCAGCCTCGAGGAGCTCGAGCTCGCTCTGCTTTACACAACCGATTTAGACGGCACCGTTGTGCTCGATGATCTCGGAGACCCGGTTCTTAAGGGCGCCGAAGACTTTGCGGAGGCGTCCGAGTCTTGGGAGCGGGCGGTGGAAGAGCAGGCTCAGGAGATTGCTCGAAACCGGCAACGGCGCAACGCAACGCTCATGCTCGAGGTGTTCGACGCAGCCGCTCGGCTGGGCTTCGATACCGCTCCTCATGAGATGCAGATTGCGCGGTTCTTGGCGCTGCAGAGCGAGCGCCGGACGCACGAACAGCGCGTTGTGGTTCAGCAGGCGCGTAATCGATTTGTGGCAGGCCGTCTGCGCGATACCTACTCGCTGCGGCGAAAGTCTGAGCGGGAGACCGCGATGGCGGTTAGGGCCGAACTGGTAGGCGAGACGGCCGAGGAGCTCGGCGTTCTGACCGAACGGTTATCGGAATCCTTTCGAACGGCGGTGGATGAGCACGGCACAACCGACGCTGCGGCGATCGAAGCACTGGAACGCGGGCTACAGGATGCGCTCGAGGAGGGCATTGGGCGGTGGGCCGAGGCTGAGAGAGAGCTGCTGCTCGAGCGTGCACGCTGGGAGCAGGAGGCGGTTGATGCATTCAGCGAGGGAGAACGTTCCTGGCAAGCGGTGCTCGAGGAGTTTAACCGGCGCAGAGGAGAGTGGTTCGCGCAACTCTCCGAGATCGCGGCCGAAACCGAGCTGTACTGGGACCACCGCCTCGCGGAGTATCGGCACGAGAGTCAAGCTTCTCTTGCTGCTCTCGAGCAGGCGAGCTCGTTCGAGGTTGCACAGTTTGTTCACGAGTTGCAGCAGGTTACCGAGATGCTCGAGCTTCACCGGCTTGAGCTAAGCATTGCGAAGGATCGAGTGTCGGAGTTTCGCGGTCTCGTGGCCGGCGCCGCGCAACGGTATGCGCGGCTCGCTATTAGAGATTCGTCGGCGGCCCGGAGAATCATGATCGAGGAGCTGCAGCCGTATCGCACCGAGCTTTCGTTCTGGAACGCCGCCGAAGCCGAGTACAGGACGCAGATCGATGAGTTGCTGCTTCAGATGGAGGTTCTTGAGCAAGAGGCCGGTGAACGCGGTGAGCGCTACTCGCTCGATATCGATTCGGTTGAGAAGCGCTGGATCGGCCGTTTGCTCGAGGAGGCCGAACACGCGTACAAAACAGCTGCGGCGGTGCTGGAGTACGCCTCGGACGAGAGTTCGAATCGTCCTACGCATTCCGAGACGAAGCAGGAGTACGAAAACGCCGCCGCGGAGCTCGAACACGCCTACGAAGAGGTGCAGGAGCTTCGGCTCGAGCTTGAAGAATTAAGCGCCGAACTCGGCGCCGGCCGAGAGCTGGTTCAGTCCCACCACGAGCACCTCACAGAGCAGTATCAGGAGCTCACAAATAGGCGCCGCGAGTACGAACACGCGCTCGAGATATGGTCCGATTTCAACCTTGAGCGCCTTCTTGAGCGCGTCGACCAACGCGTTTCGGCGCTCATCGGCTTTCAGTATGAGGATAAGGCGCGTCTGTATCAGGCTTGGATCGAAGCCGAGGAGGATGTATCCCGGCTCGAGCTCCACGAGCGGTCCCAGGGACTAACGGAGTTGCTGCGCTTCGGCGAGGCCGCCGACCCTGGTGGCGGTGATCAGGAAATGCCGGCGCTCGATACGTTGCGAGAACTAAAACTGCAGTTTGCCGACTTCACCGGCGAAGGAGTGGTGGGTGCCGTTTTCGAGAACGCGCGCGAGGCGGCCGTGCAGGTGTTGCCGGTGGCGGAGTACATGGGCTTTGAAGACGAGCTTGCCGTGTTCTCGGACATACTCGAAAGCCTGCAGTCGGTGAGCGCTGCAAAGCAGGAGGCTTACCGGGCGGCGATAGAGGCTTCGGCGCGTAACCTTTCGGAAATACTGGCGGCCGAGGTGCTGCACCGCGAGTACGCGATCCGCCTTCTCGGCGAGAACGCGTCGTGGGAACCCGATCGCTTGCAGGTCGAGCGCGAAGCGCTATCGGAGGCTCATCACAGTGCGCTCCGCGACGAACTCGCAGCGTCATTATCGCACCGGAGTTCGATTGTTGAGGAGCTTATGCGTTTTGCCGAAGACGAGAACGAAGAAATAGAAGCGCAGAACTCGAAACACTCCGATGTCTACGAACTCGCTCGAACTCTTTGGAACTATCGAATTGCCGAGCACCAAGTCCCTTACAGCCTCAGCGAGTTGAACGCAATCGGCCAAGAGCTTCACGCCCGTAGTGAACGAATCGACGAACTGGTCGCGAGTG